>JBFKIN010000217.1:0-4973 GCA_041632255.1 Oceanococcus sp.
CCCCGCACAGCCTTTCCGCCCTGCAACAGACCCTCAGTCGACTGATTCCTTCATGATGCTTCCCCCGCTGCTGGAACATGGCCTGCAGGCCATGCTGCCGACCCGCTGGCTGTCCGCCCTGATGCATCGTTTCGCGGCGATTCAACAGCCCTGGATCAAGCAGGCCACGATCGATTTCGTGCGCCGGACCTATGCCATCGACATGAGCGAGGCGCAGGAGGAGGATCCACACGCTTACGCCAGCTTCAATGACTTCTTCACCCGCAGCCTCAAGCCTGGCAGCCGTCCGCTGGCCGAACCACCGGCCCTGCTCAGCCCGGTGGACGGCACCATCAGCCAGTGGGGTCGAATCCACGGCGACACGGTGTTCCAGGCGAAAGGGCGCTCCTTCAGCGCCGGCGCCTTGCTCGGCGACAACGCGGCGGCACAGGCCTATCAGGATGGCGAGTTCGCGACCATCTACCTCGCCCCATACAACTACCATCGGATTCACATGCCGATGGCCGCGCGACTGGTATCCGGCCGATACATTCCGGGCCGCCTGTTCAGCGTGCAACCCTCGACCGTGCAGGCGATCGATGGTCTGTTCGCCCGCAACGAGCGTCTCGCCCTGCACTTCGAATCGGCGAGCGGCCCCTTCGCCATGGTCCTGGTGGGCGCGCTCTTCGTCGGCAGTATCGAAACCGTGATCGAAGGAAAAATCAGCCCGCCTCACTGGCGAGCGCCCCGGGACTACGATTACCGCAACCAGAACCTGCAGCTGGACCGCGGTGAGGAGCTGGGCCGCTTCAACATGGGTTCCACGGTGATCCTGCTGCAGCCACCGGGCATGGCGCGATGGCGCGAGGATGTCGGTCCGGGTGACGCGGTGCGCATGGGACAGTCGCTGGGCCAGCTGGTCACCACGGCAATCTGACCTCGCGATCCACCCTCCCGGTGCCGGACAAAAAAAACGGGATGCCGAGGCATCCCGTGAAACTCATAACCGGTTGGATCAATAGCGGAGGGCAAAACTCACCATCTTCGAAAAGACAGCGATGGCTCGGTTATGAGACTGCCTAAGCAGTGTTTGTCAATCTACACAGCTCGCCCCCGACTGACGATCGTAAAAATTCAGTACGTTTTGTCTTTACGCGCCAACTCCATGCTCCAACGCGCCTGACACCCCGCTTGAACCCATAATCTTCGGTCATGAGCAGGCAACCCGAGACAAGGACCACGATCCAGCGCGACTGGCACTATCCGGCGGCCTTGCCGGTCAGCCAGGCGCGCGAACAGGTGCTCGACGCCCTTCGCGAGAATCAGGTCACCATCCTCTGTGGCGCCACAGGTTCGGGCAAGTCAACCCAGTTACCCAAGTTCTGCCTTGAAGCCGGACGGGGCTCAGCCGGCCTGATCGCCCATACCCAACCCCGCCGTCTGGCGGCGCGGGCCCTGGCGGAACGCATCGCCAGTGAACTGGGCGAAGAGCCTGGCGGAACGATTGGCTGGCAGGTGCGCTTCAAGTCCGTGCTGTCGGAGGCGACCCGGGTCAAGTTGATGACCGATGGTGTTCTGCTCAACGAATTGCGTCGGGACCGTCTGCTGCGCCGCTATGACTGCATCATTGTCGATGAAGCGCACGAGCGCAGCCTCAATATCGATTTCCTGCTCGGATGCCTCAAGCGCATTCTGCCCCGGCGCCCCGAACTGCGCCTCCTCATCACATCCGCCACGCTGGACGCCCAGAAATTCTCCGACCACTTCGACGGCGCTCCGGTGATCGAAGTCGCCGGCAAGAGTTTCCCCATCGACCTGCGTTACCGTGACCCGTCTGACCTCGATGCGGACGAAGCGGTGGCCAGGGCGGTACAGGAGATCTGGCGCGAGGACAGTGGTGACATCCTGGTCTTCCTGCCGGGCGAGCGGGAAATTCGGGACCTGACCGAAAGCTTGTCCCGCCACCCGCGCCTGCAACGTCCGGCCCCGCCGGAAATCCTGCCGCTCTACGCCCGCCTCGGCAGCGCCCGGCAACAACGCATTTTCCAGCCCTCGGGCAACCGCCGGATTGTGCTCGCCACCAATGTGGCGGAGACCTCCCTGACCGTACCGGGCATCCGGCATGTCATCGATACGGGCACGGCGCGCATCTCCCGTTACAACCCGCGCAGCAAGGTCCAGAACCTGCTGGTCGAGAATGTAGCCCAGGCCAATGCGGATCAACGCAAGGGCCGTTGCGGACGGACCGCGCCCGGCATTTGTATCCGCCTCTACAGCGAAGAGGATTATCTGGCGCGCCCCCGCTTCGCCGAACCCGAGGTCCAGCGCACCAACCTGGCCTCGGTGCTTTTGCAGATGGCGGACCTGGGGCTGGGTGAAGCGGAGGATTTTCCCTTCGTCGACGCCCCGCATCGTCGCTATCTGAATGACGCCCGGCGCCTGCTGGAACAACTGCAGGCCTTCCGCGCTGACGGCCGCCTCAACCGCATCGGCCGTCAGCTGGCCAGGTTGCCCGTGGATCCGCGTTTCGGCCGGATCCTGCTGGCCGCGCGGGATCTCAAGGTGCTGGGTGACGTGATTCCCATCATCGCCGCGCTGTCCATGCAGGACCCGCGGGAGCGGGATTTCGACAACCGCCAGAAGAGTGACCAGGCACAGGCCGCGTTTCGTGACAAGGGGTCGGACTTTCTCAGCCTGCTCGCCTTGTGGCGCGCGGCCCGCCGCGAGAAAGCGGCGCGCAGCAACAGCGAGTTCCGCCGCTGGTGTCAGCAGCATTATCTCAATCCGCGCCGCATGCAGGAGTGGCGCGATCTGGTGAAGCAGATACGCGGAGACCTGCATGCCCTGCACAAGGACGGTGAACGGGCCGCAGCGATCGGACAAGAATCGGCGCCCGAACAATTGCAGGGTGCACTCATTCACCGCGCCTTGCTGGCCGGTCTGCTGGACCACATCGGCCAGCACGACAAGGACGGGAGCTATCGCGGGCCTCGCAATGCGAACTGGCGCATCCACCCGGAATCCGCCCTCGCCCGCCGCCAGCCGGCCTGGATCGCGGCTGCGGAAATCGTCAGCACCCGGCGGACCTACGCCCGCAGCGTGGCCCAGGTCCAGCCGCAGTGGATTGAGCAGGCCGCTGCCCATCTGGTGACGCGCACGGCGCTGGAGCCGACCTGGGATACGCACCGCGGAGAAGTCATGGCGCGTGAGCAGGTCAGCCTCTACGGCCTGGTGCTGGTCGCCGATCGGCAGGTCCCTCTGGCCCGGTTCGACCCGCCACTGGCCAGGCACATCTTCATCGAGCAGGCGCTGCTGGCCGGCCGCTGGGGCCAGCGCCGGCTTCCCGATTTCCTGCAGCACAACCTGACCCTCCTCAAGCAATTGCAGGAGGAGGAGGCCCGCCAGCGCAGCCGCGGCATCGTACGGCCGGATGAGGCCATCATCGACTGGTACGATCAGCGCCTGCCGGCAGGCCTCTGCAACCGCAAGCAGTTGCTGGAGGCGCTCCAGTCTCAGCCAGCCCCGAGCCTGCGCATGAGCGAGACCGACCTGCGGGACCGGGACGCGGTTGATCTGGCCCGCGCTTACCCCCCCGAACTCGCGCTCGGCGAGATGCGGCTGAAACTCAGTTATGTGTTCGATCCCGGCAGTGACGAGGATGGCATCAACCTCGACCTGCCCCTGGCCAGCCTCAACCAGCTGCCCCGACAGCCGCTCGAATGGCTGGTCCCGGGCGCCCTGCCGGACAAGCTGGAGCAGTTGTTCAAGGCGCTACCCAAGCAGCTGAGGCGTCGCTTCGTGCCGGTGGGCGAAAGCGTTCGGACGGCGCTGGCCGATCTGCGCTTCGGCGAGGGTGATCTCTACGCCGCCCTGTCCCGCTGGATGCACCGGCACCTGGGACAACCGGGACCGACAGCTGATGAACTGCGTGCCCTGCCCCTGCCGGATCGTCTGCGCATGCGCATCCGCCTGCGGGACAGTCGCGGGCAGCTGCTGGATGCGGACCGCGATCTCGATGCCTTGCGCGCCCGCCAGGGTCAGGCCGCGCACAGCCACTTCCGTGAACTGCACGACGAACGCTGGGAACGACAGGGCCTGTCTGACTGGCAGGGCCCGGAACTGCCGATTGAGATCACCTTGCACAATGGCCTGCGCGCTTTTCCCTGCCTGCATGACCAGGGCGAGAACGTCGACATCGTGCTGCGCGACGACCCCGAGCAGGCCCGTGAACTCCATCATCAGGGACTGCTCAGGCTGCTTTGCCTCGCCCAGGCCTCGCACCTGAAACAACGCCTGAAAAGCTTGCCGGAACGACAGAAGGTCCTGCTCCGCCTGGCCGCCTTGCCCGCAGCGGATGCGGAACTGCGCACCCGGCTGGAGGCGCTGAGGATTCTGCCCGACCTGGGCGCGGACCTGAGCACCGCACTGCTGGCGCGCGCGGTCGCCGACACCCAGCTCGACGAGAGCATCCGGAGCGAGCAGGCGTTCCGGTCTGCCTGCTCCCGTGGCAGTGGCGAGCTGGCACAGCGCCTGCAGCAGCTTTGGTCGGATTGCCGGCAACTGGCCACGGTCTGGCAGCGCTGGCAGCAGCAGGACCTGCCGGACGGCGAAAATCCCTCTCGCCATGACATGGAGGAGCAGCTGCGCTGGCTGCTGGCACCGGGCTGGCTCTATCGCAGCCCCTGCCCTGCAGATCTGGCCCGCTACGTGGAAGCCGTGTGCGAAAGAGCCGAAAAGCTGCGACATCAGCCGGCTGCCGACGCCGAGCGCATGGCGCTGGTGGCCCCGCATTGGCAGCGTTGGCGCGAGGCCATCAACGGCAAACTGAGCCAGCGCCAGCCGATTCCGCCTGCCCTGCGCGACTATCGCTGGCTCATTGAGGAATTCCGGGTGTCCGTCTTCGCCCAGAAACTGGGAACCCGTCAGAAAGTCTCGGCCAAGCGGCTTGAACAGGCCTGGGCCAGAGCCCGGGGGGGCTAGCCGGCGCGGCGCGC
>JBFKIN010000218.1:0-4953 GCA_041632255.1 Oceanococcus sp.
CTTCAAGTTCCGCTGCGGATCGGCGATGTGGGCGAAGCGGTCTTCAGGGCGGCAGGCGTTCGGAAAAACTCGGGGGCAGCGGATGCAGCGCATGCGGAGATCGAACGCAGGCGGCAACAAGGTTTTTCCGCGCAACCGGCGTGAACGGCGCATCGACAGCCTCTGTTTGTCCGTATAGAATGTTCAGTCATGACTAAACAAACCTGGTGACGCGGTGGACGATCCTGCGATCCCGTTCGGCCCCTCGGAGAAGTCGGCGGCTGAGCGATTCATCGAGCACATGGGACTGACGGCCGAGGAAGATGGCCTGCCGCGAATTGCCGGCCGCATGTGGGGTTTCTTTGTGCTGCACGGCGGGCCGTGCAGCTTTGCCGAACTGGCGGAGAGGCTGGCAGTGTCCCGCGGCAGCATCAGCACCAACGCCCGGATTCTGCGGGACAGGGGCATCATCGAACGGGTGTCGGTGCCGGGTGACCGCCAGGATTATTACCAGCTTGCCGACAAGCCTTTTGACCGCATGCTGCTGGTTTATCTCGGACGGATGCGTCGGACTCAGGAAGAGGCCCGCGCGCTGAAAAGCAGCCTGCCGGATGAGCGCAGCGGCGAACATGCGCGGCTGGACGACATGATTCGCTTCTATGACCGGGCTGCAGCGGCTTTCGAGGCGATGATCGAAGCTCCGCTGTCCTACCCATGAACCGCTATTTCAGACGCGCAGGCGCGCTCGACCCACGGATTCTGGCTGGCGGACTGGCGCTGCTGGTTCTGCTCTGGCTGCTCAGCGGTTTGGGGGACGACGACCACGTGGCGGAGGCGCCGGCCCCGTCTGCCGAACCGACTCAGGGACTGCGTGTGATGGTGCGGGACAGCCGGGCCCAGGATCTGACCCGTGAGGCGGTGCTGTCCGCCACCACGGCGCCGCGGCGGTTGGTCAGCCTGCGGGCGGAAATCAGCGCGCGGGTCGCCGAAGTTCTGGTGGAGCGCGGCCAGCGCGTCAGCAAAGGCCAGCTGCTGCTGCGGCTGGATGCACGCGAAAGGCCGGCCCAGCTGGACCGTGCGCGCCATCTCTTGACTCAGCGGGAGTTGCAGTTCGACGCCGCGTCGCGGCTCCGACGCGAGGGTCACGTCTCGGATGTGGACTTCGCCACCTCCCGCACGAACCTGTCGGATGCGCGGGCCGAGGTCCAGCGGCTGGAATCCGAACTGGAGCGCAGCGACATCCGTGCGCCCTTCGATGGGGTGCTGGAAAATCGTCCGCTGGAAACCGGGGACTTCGCCAATGTGGGGGATTTGCTCGCGCAGGTGATCGCGCAATCCAGCTACCTCGTGGTGGGGGATGTCGGCGAAGATGACGTGGGTTTCCTGCGGCCTGGCCAGGCGGGGCGCGCGCGTCTGGCCGATGGCCGCACGGTCGCGGGCCGGCTGCACTACGTCGCCAGTCACGCTGATGCCGCGACCCGGACCTTCCGCGTGGAATTGCTCGTGGAGGGTGATCAAGAAAGACTGATCCTGGGCTCATCCGCATCGTTGATGCTGCCCCTGGAACAAGTCCGGGCACATGTGCTGGACCCGGCCAGCCTCGCCCTGGATGCGGAAGGGGCTTTCGGTGTGAAAGCGGTCGATGATCAATCGAGGGTGGTGTTTCACCCCGCCCGTATCGCGCAGAACCGCGACGCCGATGTCTGGCTGACCGGCCTGCCGGAAAGGCTGCAGATCATTACTGTGGGTCAGGGCTTTGTAGCAGCGGGTGACCAGGTCCGGCCGGTGCCGGAGCCGCGATGAAAGACATGCTCCGGGCGGCTTTCAGTCGGCCGCGCACCATGCTGGTGGGGCTGATCGCGATCCTGGTCGCGGGCGCCATGAGTTACCGCAGCATACCCAAGGAAGCCGAACCCGATGTCAGCTTTCCGGTGATCTACGTGACGGTGGTGCACCAGGGGATCACGCCGGAAGATGCCATTCGTCTCATCGTGAAACCCCTGGAACAGGAATTGCGGGCCATTGAGGGCCTGAAGGAAGTGCGCTCCACCGCGGCCGAGGGCTATGGCACCGTGCAGCTGGAGTTCGAGTCGAACGTGGATATCAACGAGGCCATGGATGATGTTCGCGTCAAGGTGGACCTGGCGCGGCCGGAGCTGCCGGCAGAGTCGGAAGAGCCGACCATTCAGGAGGTCAATCTGGCTTTGCTGCCCATGATGGTGGTCAACCTCTACGGTGACGTGTCACAGCGCGTGCTGGTGAGCATTGCGAATGACCTCAAGGATCGGATCGAACCGCTGGAGGAAGTGCTCGAAGCGACCGTGCATGGTGACCGGGAGGAGATGATCGAGATCATCATCGACCCGATGCGCCTGGGCACCTATGAACTGGTCCTCGAGGATGTGTTCAGTGCGATTGACAGCAACAACCTGCTGGTCGCCGCAGGCGCGCTGGAAACCGGCAGCGGACGCTATACCCTCAAGGTGCCGGGGATCATCGATGACGTCGGCAAGTTGCTGGGGCTGGTGATCAAACGGGGGCCGCAGGGTGTGGTGCGGGTCCGGGATGTGGCCAGCGTCCGGCGCACCTGGAAGGATCCTGAAAGCTTTGCCCGCCTGAATGGCCAGCCGACGATTTCGCTGGAAGTCTCCAAGCGTATCGGGGTGAACATCATCGAAACCTCCGAGAAGGTGCGGGCGGTGGTGGCTGAGGCCAGTCGCGGCTGGCCGGCAGGCGTGAAGCACGTGATTACCCAGGACAAGTCCGAGCAGACCCGGACGGATCTGACCGACCTGCAGAACAACGTGCTGTCCGGCGTGTTGCTGGTCATGATCGTGGTCGTCGCTTTTCTGGGTCTGCGCGCAGGCGGCATCGTCGGGGTGTCGATTCCGGGCTCTTTCCTGCTCGGCATCCTGGTGCTCGGCGCGATGGGCGTCACCTTGAACATGGTCGTGCTGTTCGGCCTGATCCTTGCCCTCGGCCTGCTGGTGGACAGCACCATCATCATCGTGGAACTGGCCGATCGCTATCAGGCGGAAGGGCAAAGCCGGAAAACCGCTTACATGCACGCGGCCCAGCGGATGGCCTGGCCGGTGATCGCCTCCACCGCGACGACCCTGGCCGCCTTCATCCCGTTGCTCGTCTGGCCCGGCATCATGGGCGACTTCATGAAATACCTGCCCTTGACGGTGATCTGCGTGCTCGGCGCATCCCTGTTCATGGCGCTGATGTTCATTCCCAATCTGGGCGCCGTGCTTGGGGGTACGCCGCCCGGCGGTGGCCATGTGGCCTGGAAGCCGGGTGATCCACTGCATGGCTGGACCGGTCGCTACGTCGCGGTGGTGCGTGGCCTGCTGCCGCATTCTGGCCTGGTCCTGCTGGGTGCCTTCGCGATGCTGATCGCCACCTTCGTGCTTTACGGATTCCTCGGCAAGGGCGTCGAATTCTTTCCGGAGGTCAACCAGAATCACGCGGTGGTCCGGATCCACGCCCGTGGACCAATGTCGATCAGCGAGATCGACCGACTCGTGCGTGAAACGGAAGCCCGTCTCGAAGGCATGGAGGGTCTGGAATCGGTCAATGCCCGGTCCGCGATCGCCTTTCGCCGCGGCGAGGTCAAGGAAGACACGATTGGCATCATTCAGATCGGCTTCCGTCACTGGCAGGATCGGCCGCATTCCAGCGAGCTGATTGCGGAAATCCGTCAGCGCATGGGCGACCCCGTCGGCATCGAGCTGGAAGTTGTCGAGCCCTCCGCCGGTCCGGCCCAGGGCAAGCCGGTACAGGTCGAGCTGTACGGGCCGAATCTGGAGTCGTTGGTGGCGGCGGTGAGCTGGCTGCGCCAGGGCATGCAGGAGGTCGGCGGCTTCATCGACATCACCGATACCCTGCCGCATCCCAACCTCGAGTGGCAGATGGAGATCGACCGGGCCGAAGCCGCCCGCTATGGCGCCAATATCGCCACAGTCGGTCAGGTGCTGCAGCTGGTCACTCAGGGCATCAAGGTGGGCGAGTACCGCGCCCCTGACGCACTCGAAGAGCTGGACATCCGGGTGCGATTCCCGGCGGAGATGCGCAACCTGGATGCCCTGGACCGGCTCAGGGTGCAGACCGCATCAGGCCAGGTGCCGATCAGCAATTTCGTGGAACGGCAGCCGGGATTCAAGGTGGCCAATATCAAGCGCATCGACAGCAAGCGGGCCATGACGGTCGAGTCCTATGTCGCCGATGGGCTCGTGGTGGCCACCCAGATTGGCAGGCTGGCGCGCTGGGTCGAAGCCCATCATGCCGAGGCCCATCTGCATCCGGGCATCCGTATCGCCTTCAAGGGTGAGGACGAGTTCATCCGTGACGCCGAAGCCTTCCTGAGCAAGGCTTTTCTTGTCGCCATGGCCTTTATCGCACTGATCCTGCTGACCCAGTTCAACAGCTTCTATCAGGCAGGACTGATCCTCACGGCTGTGGGTTTTTCCACCATCGGCGTGCTGATCGGTCTCATGGTGGCGGGTGAATCCTTCGGTGTGGTGATGTCAGGCATCGGCGTGATTTCGCTGGCTGGCATCGTGGTCAACAACAATATCGTGCTCATCGACACTTACAATCTGCACCGGGCCGAAGGTCTGGCGGTCGAGGACGCCGTGCTGCAGACCGGCGCCGAGCGTCTGAGGCCCGTGCTGCTGACCACCGCGACCACGGTCCTGGGACTGATGCCCATGGTGTTGAAGATGAATATCGATCTTTTCAGCCGCAACATCACTTTCGGTGCGCCGGCGAATGAATACTGGGCGCAGCTGGCCTCGGCCATCGCGGGCGGCCTGATTTTCGCCACCGTTCTGACCCTGGTCCTGACGCCCTGTCTGCTGGTTCTGGGCGAGCGCATGTACAGGGCTCTCGGCCGGGAGCGCACCGTCCACACTCACCTCGCCGAAGACGGCAGTGTGACCTGAGCCGCTTTTTCATCCGACCCCGTAACGA
>JBFKIN010000219.1:0-4942 GCA_041632255.1 Oceanococcus sp.
CACCCGTGCCCATCATCAGCACGAGGAAGATACGACCGAGCCCCCGATGATGGGCGGTGCCCTTGCGGCGCAGCATCAAAGCGCTGCCGATCAGCAGTGCCGGCACGACGGTGAGCAAATGCAGGTAGGTCAGCGCCAGGTAGCTCATGACGGCAGGCTCAGGCGGGAAGCGGCTCCCCGCCGTCCACCGTCCCTGCCGGCTGCCATTGCTTGAGCATCTTGTTCACCTTGCCGAACTCGCGCATGCCCACCATGGCCCCGGTGGTCAGCAGGCCACCCATCAGCGCGCCGCCGACCCCGGCCGTGACGACGTCCTGCCCGGTCAGGTAAAGATTCTTGATCGGCGACACCGGATGCAGCCAGGCCTGCTCGAAGCGGCCGGGGTCGTGATCCAGGCCGTAGATTTCGCCGCGGTCGTACAGATGGAACCACTGGGTCGACAGCGGGGTGGCCAGCTCGTAAAAATCCAGCGCTCCTTCCAGCTGCGGCATCTGGCGGTAGAGCTCCTGAAGCATGCGCTGCGCCAGCTCCTCCTTCAGCGCCTCGTAGTCCTCGCCGCGCTTGTTCCAGGTTGTGTCGGACCACTGCTCAAACCACTCGTAAGGCGCCATGGTGATGACCTGTACCGTGCTCTTGCCCGGATAGTGCTGTTCCCATTCGGGGTCCTTGGCGGATGGGAAGGACACATAGAGCAGCGGAAATGGCGCATGGCGGTCCTGCTGAAAGCGCTGGACGTTCCCCTCATGATCGGGTCCGGGATAGATCCACAGATTGGTTCTGGGCAGCTGGAGGTCCTCCGCATTGCCCTTGAAGCCAAGGAACAGGCACAGACTGGAGCCGGAAGGTTTGACCTTCTCCAGCTTCTTCGGCAGGCCGGCACTTTGCCGCGCCGGCTCAGGCAGGAGCTGGCCATAGGTCAGCCGCGCGCCGACCGAACTGACGATCTGGTCGGCCCGCAGCACGTCACCGTTGTCCAGTTTCACGCCGACCGCCTTGGCCTGCTCCAGAACGATCTCTTCGACCTTGGCATAAGTGAAAACTTCGCCCCCGGCCGCCCGGATCACCGGGATGATGGTTTCGGCGATCTTCCAGGAACCGCCAACCGGATAATTGCCGCCATTGAAATAGTGCTTGGCCACCGCCGCATGCATCAGGAAGGTGGCTTCCGATGGCACCATGCCGTAATCGCCCCATTGTCCGGTGAGCACGGCGATCAGTTCCTGATTGGTGGTCAGGGACTCCAGCACCTCCCGGGTGGTCATGGTGCACTCCGGCGGAACCAGGCGCGCCCGCAGGCGTCGGTGAACCGCAGCCATGGCAGGGTTCATGGCCTGTCCCATGAAGAACTTCTGCATCGAGCTGGAAACCTTGTTCACCAGCGCGACGTAGCGCTCGATGGCGTCGGACTCTTCGGGAAAGCGCTCCTTCAGCATCGCCTTGAAGTTCTCCCGACCGGCCCGGAAATCGTAGTTGCGGCCGTCGATGATGATGCGGTCGTAGACCTCATCCATCGGCGCCCACTTCAGCTTGCCGTCAGTGATCACATCAAAGATGCGCCGCAGGGGCGAATGTGGCTTGTGCACATCGCCGATATAGTGGACGCCCACGTCCCACTCGTAACCGCTGCGCTCGTAGGAGTGAGTGAAGCCGCCGGCCGTATAGTGCTGTTCCAGCACACAGACCTTGCGACCCAGTTTGGCGAGTAGCGCGGCGTTGCACAGGCCGCCGATGCCCGAACCGATGACGATCACGTCGTAATGACTGTCCGCGCGACTGCTGCGGTAGCGACGACCGGTGCGCTTCATGGGGCGTATCCTATGCAAAAGTTTGCATATGTATAGCGCAGTGCCTGTGCATGTGCAACACTTTGCATATGTCACTCAAGCACGCCATCCTCGTCCTGCTCGAAAACGAACCCGGCAGCGGCTACGACCTGGCCCAGCGTTTTCACCAGGGCATCGGCAATTTCTGGCGCGCATCGCATCAGCAGATCTACCAGCAGCTCAAGGGACTCGACGAGGCTGGCTGGGTGCGCTTCGAAACCGAGACCCAGCAGGGCAAGCCCGATCGCAAGGTCTATCGCAGCACACCGGCGGGCGGTCGCGAGTTGCGCCGCTGGCTGGCCGAGCCGGTGAAATCACCGGTTCTGCGGGATGCCCTGCTCGTCAAGGTGTTCGCGGGGGATCTTGCTGACCGCCAGGTCCTGCTCGCCGAACTGCAACGCCAGATTGCCCGGCAGCGTGAGATTCTCAGTCACTATCGGGGCAAGGAGGCCGCCTATTTCGCGCTGGCCGAACCCGGCCGCCGCCGCATGCGCCTGCCTTATCTCACATTGCGCCGGGGCATCCGCCATGCGCAGGACATGATCGGCTGGCTGGAGGAAACCCATGCCATGATCGCCGGCGACCTCCTGCCCGATGCGCCGGTAGCGGGCGCCTGAAAGCGCACCCTGGGGAGGGACAGGTTCGATCGGGTAAAATCCGCCCCGTCGCCGAAACCCGCACAAGCTTCCGCTCTGCCATGTCACCCAATCCCTGGACCTTCTGTGTCGCCCCGATGATGGACTGGACCACCCGAGAATGCCGGGTCTTCCATCGCCATCTCAGCCGGCATGCGCGCCTGTACACCGAGATGGTCACGGCAAATGCGGTCATCCACGGGGACCGCGAGCGCCTCCTGAGCTTTGACGACTGTGAACACCCGGTGGCCCTGCAACTGGGCGGCAGCGAGCCTGACGCCCTGGCTCGGGCAGCCCGGATCGGCGCCGATATGGGCTACGACGAAATCAATCTGAATTGTGGCTGTCCGAGTGACCGGGTTCGTAGCGGCCGCTTCGGCGCCTGCCTGCTGGGCGAGCCGCAGCTGGTGGCCGATTGCGTCGCCGCGATGCAATCCGCGGTGGATATCCCCGTTACGGTCAAGACCCGGCTGGGCATCGATGACCTGGATGACGACGAGCATTTGGGCCATTTCATCGAGACCGTCGCCAGCGCTGGCTGCTCGGTGTTCATTCTGCACGCCCGCAAGGCGTGGCTGCAGGGACTGAGCCCCAAGGAGAACCGGGAAATCCCCCCCCTTCAGTACGAGCGGGTGCATGGCATGAAACGGAGATTCCCCGGGCTACGGATCGTCATCAATGGGGGCATCGAGACGCTGGATGCCGCCGAAGCCCAGCTGGCTGCGGTGGACGGCGTCATGCTGGGACGGGCCGCCTACAAGGATCCCTACCTGCTTGCCGAGGTCGATCAGCGATTTTTTGGCGTCACCGCCGACACCCCCAGCCGCGAGGACGTGGTGGAGGGCCTGCTTCCCTTCGTCGCTCGCGAACAGGATCGCGGGCTGGCGGTGAAACATGTGAGCCGGCACATGCTCGGCCTATACAATGGCCGACCCGGCGCCCGCACCTGGCGCCGCCGGCTGTCCCAACCGCAGGCCGGCTGCGGCGTCGCGCATATCCGCCACGCTCTGGCCGCCGTTCAATGAGAGAAAAACCCATGCAATCACGCGCGGCCTCCTGGCGCTTCGTTTTTTCGCGGTTCATGCCGCTCCTACTGGGAATCATCATGAGTTCACAAGCAGCGGCGGGCACCCTCGTCGACATCGAGACCAATCGCGGCACGATCCGTGTGGAACTGGCCGATGACAAGGCACCGGCGACAGTCGACAACTTCCTGCGCTACGTCGATCAGGGTTATTACGACGGCACCATCTTCCATCGCATCATCGCCGGATTCATGATCCAGGGTGGCGGGTACACCGAGGACTTCGGCAAGAAGGATACGGCGGCTCCGATCCAGAACGAGGCGGACAACGGCCTGAAGAATGCGCGTGGCACCATCGCCATGGCGCGGACCGCTGATCCGCACTCGGCCACTGCGCAGTTCTTCATCAATCACAGCGACAACGGCAATCTTGACCATCGCGGCAAGACACCACACGGCTGGGGTTATGCGGTTTTCGGCGCTGTGGTCGAGGGCATGGACGTTGTTGATGCCATCGCCACCCTGCCCACGGGTTCCGGTGGCCCATTCCGCAGCGATGTCCCGACCAGCCCGGTGGTCATCGAAAGCATCCGTCGCATCAGTCCGGCCGGGCCTGACGAATCGGCATCCTGACTGCAAGGCCGGCATGGCCCTGCACTTCATAGCCGATCTGCATCTGGACCCTGACCAGCCGGAGATCACCAGGCGGTTTGTTGCGTACCTGGAAGGGCCTGCGCGCGATGCACAGGCCCTGTACATCCTGGGCGATTTGTTCGAGGTCTGGGCGGATGACGATGTCTCACTGCCACGGTACCCCGAAGCCATCTCTGCGCTCCGGGCCCTGAGCGACAGCGGCGTCCCGATCCATTTCCTGCACGGCAATCGGGATTTTCTCTGTGGCGTGCGGTTTGCCCGGGCAGCCGGCCTCACCCTGCTGGATGAGCCGCACCTGACGGCACCCTCCCTGTTGCTGATGCATGGCGATGCCCTGTGCACCGACGACGCGGGCTATCAGCGCTTCCGCCGCATCGTCCGCTGGCGCTGGCTGCAGGCCGTGTTTCGCGCCCTGCCCGGCCGGCTGAAGCTGCGCATCGCGCGCGCCATCCGGGGGCAGACCCGGCGCATGACCCGACTGAAACCGGAAGATATTCTGGATGTGAACGAAACGGCGGTGTCGGAGCTGATGGACCAGCACCCGGAATGCCGGCTGCTCATCCACGGCCACACGCACCGCCCGGCTGATCATGCGCTGGGGAAGGACCGCTGGCGCCTCGTTCTGGCTGACTGGAGCCCGGAGTCCGGCGAGTACCTCAGCCTCGACGGCTCAAGCTGGCAGCGCCACCGGCTCTGAGACCGGCAGCGCCGCCTCGCTAGTCCTCCGCGCTCACTTCCAGCTCCACGATGAGCTGGCGGTTGGCGACCTGCTCTCCCGCTTCGGCGTGAACCGCCTTCACCACACC
>JBFKIN010000220.1:0-4941 GCA_041632255.1 Oceanococcus sp.
ACGGAGTGCCGGGTCAGCTGCCATTGGCCCGCCTTGAGATAGCGCAGACCTCCATGGACCAGCTTGGAACTGCGGCTGGAGGTGCCACTGGCGAAGTCACCCTGCTCCAGCAGCAGCGCGCTGCGCCCGCTGCGCACGGCCTCGCGCAAAATGCCCGCACCGGTGATCCCGCCACCGATGATGACCAGATCCCAGGGTTGCGAAGCGCTCTGCTCCAGCGACGCGAAACTATCCAGCATCAATCGAACAGCTTGCCGGGGTTCATGATGCCGGCGGGGTCCATCTCTCGCGCAACCGCGCGCAGCATGGACAGTCCCAACTCGGATTTTTCGGCGGTGAGATAAGCCTTGTGATCGACCCCGACCCCGTGCTGGTGGCTGATGGTGCCGCCGAACTTGACGATCTGTTCGCTGACCCGGGCCTTGAAACGCGCCCAGCGCGCATGCATCAGATCCTGATCGCGGGTCGCCCGGAACACGAAGGTGGAGTAGATGCTCGAGCCCTGCGGGTACACATGCGACAGGTGGGTGAAGGCGTGGACCTTCTCCCCATCCTCGGCGAACGCGTCATGCGCGGCCTGTTCCATGGCCTGCATCAGCGGGGTGACCCGGCTCCAGTCCACAGCGGTCTCGATGGTGTCGGCGCCATAGCCGGCAGCCCACAGTGAATTGCGCAGATAGGGACCACGGAAGCGATTCTTTTCCCACGCCCGTCCGACCCACGGCCCCATATGCACACCGCGCTGCTGCCGGCATACGGTCAGGGCCTCGCCCCAGATGCGCTTGACCGCCCGACGCTCGCCGGACACGCCAATCATCAGCATGCATTGGCCGTCCTGATCGATGCCGCGCAGGCGCAGGTAGCGCTGCAGCGCCGCAATGGCCTTTTCGTGACCAGCCAGAGCCAGCTGGGTCTCGGTTTCGATCGCATTGGACAGGCGCAGCATCGACAGGCCAGGACGCAGCTGAGCCAGCGTTCTCGTGGCCTCGATTGCGCTATCCCAGTCGGGGAACATCACCGGTTCGAAGCGTTCGACCTCGGGCCGCGGCACGACCCGCAACTGGACTTCGCTGAGGATGCCGAAGCGGCCTTCCGAGCCCAGGACGAACTCGCGCAGGTCCGGCCCCGCCGAGGACGCCGGCAAGGTCGGGATGACCAGCTCTCCGGCTGGCGCGGCGAGTCGCCCGCCGGCGAAAAGATGCTCGATGCGACCATAGGCCAGAGACTGCTGGCCACTGGAGCGGGTCACTACCCAGCCGCCGGCCGTGGAGTATTCCCAGGACTGCGGAAAGTGACCCAGGCGGTAGCCGTGGGCGATCAGCTGACGCTCGACTTCCGGGCCCGGCGTGCCGGCGCCGAAAGTGGCGAGCCGGTCGGTCTCGTCCAGATGCTGCAGACGGTTCAGCGCCCCAAGATCAACGCTGAGTACCGGCGGCGCATCCGCCGGCACGCTCAGGTGACCGGCAACGCTGGTGCCGCCGGCAAAAGGTATCAGCTGCCAGCCTGCGGTCTGGGCGCGCTCGACCAGGGCGCGCACCTCGGCCGCCGACTGCGGCCGCGCCACGGCATCGGGGAACGGACCGAGCCGGCCGCACTTCTTGGCCAGCCAGTCGGGAAAACTCTCGCCATGTGCCTTGAGCAAACGCGGCCGGGCCTCGGTGTCCAGCCCCTGCTCCCCCGCAAGACGGGATTCGGGCACCTGCGCCAGCGCGTCTTCCAGCGGAATATCCACAATGGCGGAGGACGGACCGACCCGCTCGTTGAGAAAGGCCCGGGCATTGGGCGTCAGTTCGTATTCGGTCGCCGAGTCACCCCAGCCGTTCCAGCGTCGCATTGCCTTTTCTCTCCGTGACTGCTGCAGCGCGCAAAACGCGAGTATAGCGGCCTCAGGAACGCAGTTCGTTGACCAATTTCGCCAGATTCGTGCGGCTTTCCACTCCGAGCTTGCGGTAGGCCCGGTACAAATGCGTGGAGACGGTGGAAGGCGCCAGGGCGAGATTGCGGCCTATCGCCTTGGCCGACAGCCCCTGGCAGACCTGCATCACCACATCGCGCTCGCGCTCGGTGAGCTCGTCCAGCGGATCTGCTTCTCGCAGATGCACCAGGTAAAGATCACCCAGTTCCTGCACGCGCATGCACAGCCCCTCTCCCACAGGGCCGGAGAAACCGGGGGCCGGCAGGTCGAATGGCAGGGTCTGGCCGCTCCAATCCGGGTAGATCTGGTCCAGCAGATCCATGAACTGGGGTTCGACCTCGTGAAAGGCGCCGGCCTTGTCACAGACCGCGCTGCATTCGCGGCGCTCGCTACCTGGCGGCCGGCTGATCGCCATGAAGAAAACGTGCGAAGCGGCCTGGATCAAATGGTGCAGCGCGTATTCGTGAATCTTCTTTTCCTCCGCGCTGAAATCCTGCCCCCGGTCGCAGCGATAGATCGACAGCAGGGTGTACAGGCCGCTGCGCGGCTCCACGTTGACCGAGGAAAGGATGCGCTCCACGCCGAAGGGTCGGAAGGTGCGCTCGTACAAATCGGATTCGTAGAAGTCCCGGTCCGGCAATACATCCGACATGGACAGCGGCGTCCCGGCCGCCTTGATCACCTCGGGAAACAGCGGATTCGCGTTGCGGGTCTTTTCCAGAGCAGCGGCAAAACTGCTGGGCAGCCCATCCACTGTCACGTTGTGAAACTGACGCTGCTGGCGGGTGCCGCTGCCCCAGACTGCGGCGTCGAAAGGGATGATGCTGCGCAGTTCCTGGAGGGCCCAGCGCCGGAATCGCTCGGGTGGCACATGCACGCCCTGGCAATACAGACTGCTGATGAAACGGTGCAAGGCACGCACAGCCCGTCCCTCCTTACGCCATCCTTGTTGACAGGTTCAGCGACCGCTTCTGATCGACTGCGCGGTTTCTTGACTCACCCGGCCAGACTATTGCGCCCGCCAGCACTTGTCCATAGCTCTTAAGGATTAGCCTCATGCCGGGCACGGAAATCCTGCACAATCAAGGCTTGAGCCTGACAGACAGGGATTGAAAGCAGGCCCGGTCATCCCCATTTTCTGGCGGCATCACGAGCGAGTCACGATGGAATACAAGGACTACTACAAGATACTCGGCGTGCCGCGCAATGCAGAAGCGGCCCAGATCAAATCGGCCTATCGCAAGCTGGCCCGCCGCTACCATCCGGATGTCAATTCCGAAGCCGGGGCGGAAGACCAGTTCAAGGAAGTGCAGGAGGCCTACGAGGTGCTGCGCGACCCGGAAAAGCGCCGCGCCTATGATCAGCTTGGTGCCAATTGGAAGGCCGGGCAGAATTTCCGTGCGCCGCCGGGCTGGAGTGGTCATTTCAAGGCCGGCGGCAACGCCGGCGCTGACGGGTTCTCCGACTTTTTCCGCAACCTGTTCGGCGGCGGCGGATTTTCTGCCGGCGGCTTCAACTTCAACGAGGATTTCGAATCCGGATTCTCGCAGCCGCGACAGCCGCAGACCGCCTCGCTGAAAGTTTCGCTGCAGGACGCCTACGACGGCGCCAGCCGAACCATCACCCTGGGGCCGGGCGGTCGCCAGCTCAAGGTCCGGATACCCAAGGGCGTGCAGGCGGGACAGCAGATTCGCCTCGCCGGGCAGGCCGATGGCGGCGCCGACCTGTACCTGCGGGTGGAACTGGAACCCCACCGCCTGTACCGGGTTGACGGCAAGCAGATTCATCTGGACCTGCCGATCAGTCCCTGGGAAGCTGCCCTGGGCGCCAAGGTCCAGGTTCCAACCCTGGGCGGACCGATTCAGATGTCGATTCCGGCCGGCGCCCGCAGTGGACAGAAGCTGCGCCTTCGCGGCCGTGGCCTGGGTGACGGCGATCAGATCCTGCACCTGCAGATCCAGAATCCGCCAATGGACAAGGCGGCCAAGATGCTGTTCGAGGAAATGCGCGACGAGATCGAATTCGATCCGCGCCAGGGTCTGCTATAGGCTCGCCCGGCCCTGGGCGCGGCGCGCCGCAAACCAGCGCCCGACCGCACCGCTCGGCCTCTCCTGTCCATCGATCAGGAATTCCAGATGGTCGGGATTGTGCAGCAGCCAGGCCAGCCGTTCCTTGAAGCCGCTCCGGGCGGCCCACAGCACCGCGTCACCGGGGTGGATTCTCTCCTCGTCCCGGGGCAGCAGCAGCCACTCCTCGCCGCGGCGGATCAATAGGGCCTGTGCGGGCAGACGCTCGTCCCGGTCCAGGGGACTGACCACCAGATCTCGCATATGCACCTTGACGCCGCCACGATCCAGCTGGCTCACGGCGGGAGCGTCCGTGTCATCTATCGGCGTGCAGAAAATCTCCGGGGTCAGGTCCTGGGTCATCCCGCGGATGCGATCGAGCAGGGCTCGCGTCCAGGATTCGTCCTGGCGTCGGGCCTGGCTCAGGAAGTCCGCCAGCAAGGGCACCGTGACCAGTTCCAGGATCCGCCAGACAATAACCCGGCTGGGCTCCATGCGCAGATCCAGCTTGGCCGCCTCGAAGATGCGTGTATCCGCCCGCCGGTTCTGCCGCGCCACTTTGTAGATGTTTGGATTCATCATCCGCGCGGTCATGATCACAGACAGATTGTTGGCGTCGTTGTCGGTGCCGGCGACAATACCGACCGCCTGCTCCACACCGGCTTCGTGCAGCGGCTCGGGATCCGTTCCGCTGCCGATCACAACCCGCTCAGTACGACTGCAGGCTGGATCCTCCAGGCGACTGGCGTCCGATTCGATGATGCTGACCTCGATGCCTTCAGCCGACAGGTAACGTGCCATGGCCTGGCCGAATCGGCCGAAGCCGCAGATCACCCAGCGTCCTTTGGGCGGGTTCAGGCGCGCATCCAGGGGGCGGCCGGGTTTGGCGATGAGCCAGCGGTGCAACAGGTGAATACTGGGCGTGCGCACCGCCATGCCCATGTGCTCCGCGAAGTTCTC
>JBFKIN010000221.1:0-4931 GCA_041632255.1 Oceanococcus sp.
TACGATCCCGCCAAGGACAGCCATGCGACGCCGACCTCGGGCCATGTAGACAGCATGGGCAATGCCCTGTTCATCGTTGAAACCGCGACGGGCAATCTGATCAGCAGGCTCGAACACACATCTTTCGTGGATTCGGCGCCCACCGACGTCACCGTCGCAGATACAGATTCCAACGGAGTGATGGACCGCGTCGTATTCGGCGATACGGGTGGCAATGTCTGGCGCGCGGACATTGCTGGCAATCCGTCGGGCTGGTCTTTGACGCATCTGGCCCGCCTCGGCCGGCATGGTACGACCGACGCTGGCGGTGGTTCGGACACAAGTGATCGCCGCTTCTTCCATGCGCCAGATCTGGTCAAGGCGCGCGACAGTAGCGGGCCTTTCGATGCGATCATCATCACGTCCGGCAACCGTGCCAATCCGCTGGATTACGGCGGTGCCGTACTGGATTATGCGTTCATGCTGAAGGACCGGAATGTGTCGGTTGGCGCGGGCGCGCCGATTGGCCCCGGTAATACGCCCTTGAACCTTGGCGACCTGGGTGATGTCACCGACAACTGCCTGGGCGAAGGCGATGGCACTTGCAGCGGCTCGCCACCGGATCTGGCCTATGGCTGGAGGATGAAACTGGAGGGCGCCGGCGAGTCTGGTGGCGAAAAGGGCCTGGCGGTGCCCTTCACCTTCGGAGGCACGGTTTTCTTCACGACGTATCTGCCACCCAATGAAAATTCCGCAGCGACCGTGTGTGGCCCCTCCGAGGGCAGTGGTCGTCTGTATGCTGTGGAGCTTCTCGACGCCACGCCAGCTCTCGATTACTACGCAGCCGCTGATGACGAGCGTGATCGATTCACGCCTCTCGCCTCTGGCGGCATACCGGCCGAGGTGGTCTTCATCCCCGGTGGAGATGGAGGCGGTTCGATATTGAAGCCGGACCTGTCTTTCGAGGACCTCACGGGCAGCACCGTCTACCGGACTTTCTGGCAGTTTGTCGAACCAGACATCCAGTAAATGAGAGACTTCCAAGTGCGCAGAATTTCGAACTCGGGCGGCTTCACCTTGATCGAGGTCATGATCGTCGTGGTGATCGTGGCCGTCATTGCGGCCGTCGCCATCCCCTCCTATCAGGACTACGTGACGAAATCACGACGCGCCGCAGCCAAATCGACGCTGCTGACCATGGCGGGCAAACAGGAAAATTACTTCTCCGATCTGAAGCGCTATACCGGTGATGCGACAGACCTAGGCTATCCATCCGATCCTTTCTGGCTGGACTCCGATGGCAATACCTATTCGAGCACTGGCGCCAACAGGACCTATCAGGTCTCGCTGACACAGCCAGGTGGCGACATCTACAGCTACACGATCACCGCCACCGCAACCCAGCGTCAGGCGGATGATTCGGAATGTGCGAGCTTCACCGTGAATCACCAAGGCACCAGAACGCCGGGATCCGGAAGCGACTGCTGGTAAGAGAGCTGTTTAATCCCAGCTCAGCTCAGCGCAGCATCGCCGGGAGAACAAAGATGATGTTCTCCTCGCGACCCGGCAGTTCCTCGGCCGCGACACCGCCCAGGTCCTTGAGGCGGTCAACCACCTGACGGACCAGCGATTCCGGCGCTGATGCGCCGGCGCTGACACCGACGTTCTGGCAGCCTTTCAGCCAGGCCGGGTCGATATCCTCCGGACCATCGATAAGGTGGGCCCGGGCGCCGATCAATTCGGCGAGTTCGCGCAGGCGATTGGAATTCGAACTGTTGGCCGAACCAACGACCAGCACCACGTCGCACTGACTGGCCAGGCCGCGCACGGCGTCCTGCCGGTTTTGCGTCGCATAACAGATGTCGTCCTTGCGCGGCCCCATGACCTTGGGAAAGCGCCGGCGCAAGGCTTCGATGATCACGGCCGTGTCATCCACGGACAGCGTGGTCTGGGTCACATAGGCCAGCCTGTCGGGATCGCTGACTTCCAGGCGGTCCACGTCTTCCGGCTTTTCCACCAAGTGCACCTTCGCCCCGCGCGAGAGGTCAAACTGCCCCATCGTCCCCTCGACTTCCGGGTGCCCGGCGTGACCGATAAGGACGACGTCGCGCCCTTCGCGCGAGTAGCGCAGCACTTCAACATGCACCTTCGTCACCAGTGGACAGGTCGCGTCCAATACCGTCAAGCCGCGTTCCTTCGCATGCCGGCGCACCGCCTGAGAGACGCCGTGGGCGCTGAAGATGCATGTCGCCCCTTCAGGCACATCATCGACCTCCTCCACGAAAATGGCGCCCTTCTGACGCAGGTTTTCCACCACGAAGCGGTTATGCACGACTTCGTGACGTACATAGATCGGCGGCTCGAGCCGGTCGAGCGCCCGCTCGACGATCTCGATCGCGCGGTCGACGCCGGCACAAAAACCTCGGGGATTGGCGAGTTTGATCTGCATCAGTTTTCCTGGCGCTTGGACTGCGCCTCGCGGTGCCAGTTCAGCACCATGTCCAGAATCAGCAATGCGGCGCCGGCACTGATCGCCATGTCCGCCACATTGAACGCGGCATAGTGCCACTGACCGATATGAAAATCGATGAAGTCCACGACAAAGCCATGACGCACCCGGTCGATGACATTGCCCAGCGCACCACCCATGATCAGGCACATCGCCACCGCAACGAGTTGCTGGCCGAAGGGGTTGCGCCGCAGCCAGATCATGATGCCGATGCTGACACCGACCCCCAGACTGACAAAGAACCAGGGCGGCAGGCTGGAGAAGCTGGAAAATGCCGCACCGGTGTTCTTCACATAGGTAATGTTCAGGTTATTGGTGACAGGCACCACTTCGTACCAGGCCAGATTGCGCAATATCAGTTGCTTGGTGATCTGGTCGAGCACGATCACGAACAGCGACAGCCAGAGCCAGTAGGGATTGCTGAATCGAAGTCTCACTGAGATTCCCGTTTGAAATGACGTCGGGCGACGTCGATATCCTCGTTAATGGCCTCACGCAGCGCTTCCAGCCCGTCAAATTTCAGTTCAGGGCGCAGGAAACGCTCGAAGCTGATGGCGACCATACGGCCATACAGACTGGGAGTGCCATCCAGCAGGTGGACTTCCAGCAACTCGTCAAGGCCGCCCAGGGTCGGACGCAAGCCGATGTTGGCCACGCCCGGCCGACCGTCGAGGCGCACGCAGTAGACACCATGCCGCAATGGACTGGACCGACGCAAGGCGATATTGGCGGTCGGCGCGCCCAGCTCCCGACCCAGCTTGAGGCCATGCACGACCCGCCCGCGCAGTCGGTAGTCACGGCCCAGCAGCTGATTCGCCTCGGCCAACTGGCCTGAAGCCAGCAGATCCCTGATTCGGGTGCTGCTGACCCGGGCGCTGCCATCCTTCACCGTCGGCAGGCGATCCACCTGATAGCCGCCCTCTTCCGCCATGGTCCGTAACAGCTGCAGGTCGCCCTTTCTCTCATGGCCGAAGCGATAATCATCACCCACGAGCAGCTGACGCACGCCCAGCCCGTCGATCAGCACGCGACGCACGAACTCGGGCGCAGGCATGCGGCACAGGGACTGGTTGAAGCGCAGCACAAGAACCTGCTCGACGCCGATGTCTCGCAGGCAGCGCAGCTTTTCTGCCAGGCTCTGCAGACGCACCGGTGCGACATCTGGCCGCAGCACTTCCAGTGGCTGCGGTTCGAAGCAGACCGCGCAACGACGCAGGCCCGGCGCGGAGCGGCCCAGCTGGGCAAACAGTTCGCGATGGCCACGGTGCACGCCATCGTAATTCCCCAGACTGACGGCGACCTGACGGTCACCTGCCTTGATGTTGTGCAAACCGCGAATGACGCGCATGACCTGATCAGCCCTGGGCTCGCAGCAACTGCCGCGGCCGGACTCCCGTGACGAACAAAGCCGCAAAGTATGCCAGAGCCGACACGGCGATCAGACCTCCCAGGGTCGCGGCGCGGCTGCCGACACCGGCATCAAACCACCACGATAGCGGGGGCGTCAGCCACAGCAGCAGAGCCGCGACAGCCAGATTCGCCAGCCCCAACTGAACGGCCAGGCGCGGCCACCCCAGGGTGGGCACATAGACAGCGGCCCGGCGCAGGCCCCGCAGCAACAGGGCGGCATTCAGAAACGCCGCGAGCGAGGTACCCAGGGCCAGTATGGCGTGGGGGGCCATCCATTCCAGCTTCAGCGCCAGGAAAACGCCGCACAGATTGAAGATCATGCCGGCGAGTAGCGCGATAATACCGATCCGTACAGGCGTCCTTGTGTCCTGTCGCGCGAAGTATCCGGGCGCAAAAATCTTGACGAGGCTGAAGCCGATCAGCCCGAAAGCGTAGGCCATCAGGCTGTAGCGGCTCATGATCACGTCCTGAGGACCGAAAGCCGAGTACTGAAACAGGGTACAGAGCAAAGGTCCTGCCAGGAGGAACAGGCCGATCGCGCTCGGCAGACAGATCAGCAACACCAGCTGAAGCGCCCAGTCGAGCGTGCGGCTGAAGGCCACCGTGTCCTTCTGCGCGTGCTGGCGCGAGAGGCTGGGCAGGATCACGGTGGCGATGGCGATGGTGAAGATTCCCAGCGGGAACTCCATCAGGCGATCGGAGTAATACAGCCAGCTGACGCTGCCGGTGACCAGCAACGAGGCCAGTACCGTGTCCAGCAGCAAGGCCACCTGGGCCACGCTGGAGCCAAAGATGATGGGCAGCATCAGCCTCAGGATGCGCCGCACCGGCTCACTGCTCCAGCCCCAGCGGGGCCGCGCGAGCAAACCCAGACCGCGAACAACCGGCAACTGCACCAGCAACTGCGCCAGACCGGCGAAGAACACCCCGATGGCCAGGGCGGTCACCGGCTCCTCCATGCGCGGCGCCAGCCACAGGGCGCAGCCGATGAGGATGATATTCAGCAGCGCGGGCGCTACCGCCGGTATCGCAA
>JBFKIN010000222.1:0-4908 GCA_041632255.1 Oceanococcus sp.
AACTGAAATTCTTTTCTTACTGGAGTCACTATCTTTTCCGTTTCCTATTCCTGCAAATGCAACGGCCCCCGCGGGTGCGGGGGCCGTCTTGTATCGGGTGCTTAGCGGCGCAGTCCCAGCCGTGCAATCAACGCCTGATACCTTTCGGCATCTTCGCGCTTGAGATAATCGAGCAGCTTGCGGCGCTGGTTGACCATGCGCAACAGACCCCGACGCGAGTGGTGGTCGCTCTTGTTCTTCTCGAAATGAGAACCCAGACCATCGATCCGGGCTGACAGCAGTGCGACCTGCACTTCGGGAGAACCGGTATCAGATCCAGTCCTTCCGTACTCCTTGATGACTTCGCTCTTCTGAGCGGCAGACAAAGCCATTCACAGCTCCTGATAGGGAAAAAAACCCGGGGCGAAATGCCGCGGGGGCAAAAAGACCCGGTATTCTACGGGGATATGGGCCGTAACTCAAGCAGACGGCGGGGGGCCACGCGACCGTCATCGTCGATCTCCGCCAGACCCAGCAACAGATCATCAGGTCCGAAAACCGCCAGCTGCCCTTTCCCCGGCGCACCGCGCACCTGAACCGCCTGACCACGACGGAAATAGAAGCTGGAATCGGCATCCAGACTGACCTGCGGCCAGCCGGCCAACGCCGCCTGGGGCGGCAGCAGCAGGGCATCCAGACCCGTCTGGCCTTGTTCCTGCGCAAGGGCTGCCAGCGCCGGCTCGGCCGTCATCGCCGTACTGAAAGGGCCGAGCCTGATGCGCCGCAAGGCAGTCACATGGGCGTGGGTTCCCAGCGCCGCCGCCAGATCTTCGACCAGGGTGCGGATATAAGTCCCCTTCGAGCAGTCGACCCGCATGCGCAGATGGGGCAGCGTGAAGTCCAGCAGCTGCAAACCGTGGATGGTGATCCGGCGCGGCTTACGCTCGACTTCGCCCCCCTGGCGCGCGATCTTGTACAGTCGTTGCCCTTCATGTTTCACCGCCGAATACATGGGCGGAATCTGTTCTATTTCGCCCATGAATCGAGGCAGGACGGACTCCACGGCGGCCTGATCCACCTGACTGCAATCGCTTTCGCTGATAATCCGCCCGTCCGCATCCGCCGTGTCGGTCGCCTGGCCCAGGCGCAACTCGACCTCGTATGTCTTGTCCGCATCCAGCAGATGGCCCGAAAGCTTGGTCGCCTCGCCCAGGCAGATGGGCAGCATGCCAGTGGCCAGGGGGTCGAGGCTGCCCGTATGCCCGGCCTTGGCCGCGCCGAACAGCCGCTTGACGCGTTGCAGGGCCTGATTGGAAGACAGCCCCGCGTCCTTGTCCAGCAGCAGGATGCCGTGCACCGCACGACCCTTGTGCCGTCGACCCACTAGTCTTCCTCGCCGCGGCGCCGCGCGGCCTCTCGGTCCTGCGCCCGGGCATCGCGGATGCGCGCTTCCATGTCGACCGCCTTGCGCTCGGTCTCGTCGGCCAGGAACTGCAGGCGCGGCAGCACCCGGAACTTGATCCGTCGCCCGAGCTCTCGGCGCAGCAGGCTGCCGGCGTGATTGAGCGCCTGAACGCTGGTGGCGGCATCGCTGCCGGCCAATTCCAGGGCACTCACGAAGACACGGGCATGGCTGAGATCGCGCGAGAGCTCGACGCCCGTGATGCTGACCATGCCGATGCGCGGATCCGCCAGATCCCGAATCAGCTCCGCCAGGACACGACGAATCTCTCCGGCAACCCGGTCAGTACGTGAGAACTCCTGCGCCAAGTCGGACCTCCGTCCGGGTTACTCGACCGCTTCCAGGGTCCGCTGCACTTCCACGCGCTCGTAGACCTCGATGCGGTCGCCGTCGCGCACGTCGTCGTAGTTCTTCACCGCGATACCGCACTCGGTGCCGGCCTCGACCTTCTGCACATCGTCCTTGTGTCGGCGCAGCGATTCCAGCTCGCCCTCGTAGATGACCACGTTGTCGCGCAGCACGCGGATCGGCAGACCACGGCGGACCGTGCCCTCCTCGACCAGACAGCCCGCCACCGCGCCGAACTTGGACGAGCGGAACACGTCGCGCACCATGGCCACGCCGACGATCTTCTCGGCGGTCTCGGTCCCGAGCAGGCCGGAGGCGGCATCGTGGACGTCGTTGATGACGTCGTAGATGACGCTGTAATACCGAAGCTCAAGACCGGATTCGGCCGCGCGGCGACGCGCCACGTTGTCGGCGCGGGTGTTGAAACCGATGATCATCGCGTTGGAGGCGATGGCCAGATCAACGTCGGACTCGGAGATGCCACCAACCCCGTTGGCCACGATCTTGATGTCCACCTCGTCGGTCGACATCTTGACCAGCGCATCGGCCAGCGCTTCGGCGCTGCCACGTACGTCGCACTTGAGCAGCAGCGGCAGTTCGCGCTTCTCCTGGCCCAGCGAGGCCGCCCAGTCGCCCGAGCGGCGATCCCGCGCCCGCGCCCTTTCGTCGCGCGCCTTGACCTCGCGCACGGAGGCCAGTTCCTTGGCCTTGCGCTCATCGGTGACCACGATGACATCGTCGCCGGCATCCGGCGTACCGTTCAGGCCGAGGACCTGAACCGGCGTGCTCGGCCCGGCTTCCTTCACCGGCTTGCCGTTTTCATCGAACATGGCCCGCACCCGGCCGAAATACTGACCAGCCAGGATCACGTCGCCCTTGTGCAGGGTGCCGCCCTTGACCAGCACGGTGGCCACGGGGCCGCGGCCACGCTCCAGGCTGGATTCGATCACGACCGCCTCGGCGGGACCGTCAACCGGGGCCTTCAATTCGAGCAGCTCGGCCTGAAGCACCAGCGCTTCCAGCAGTTCCGGCACGCCCTGACCGGTAATCCCGGACACCGGGATGAACTGGGTGTCGCCACCCCAGTCTTCCGGGATCAGCTCCAGCTTCGACAGCTCGGTCTTGACCTTGTCCGGATCGGCGTTCTCCTTGTCCGCCTTGGTCATCGCAACGACCAGCGGCACGTTACCGGCACGGGCATGCTGCACCGCTTCTTCGGTCTGCGGCATGACGCCGTCATCGGCGGCCACCACGAGAATGACGATGTCCGTCACCGCGGCGCCACGCGCTCGCATCGCGGTGAAAGCCGCGTGGCCCGGGGTGTCCAGGAAGGTCACGACACCGGAGTCGGCCTGCACCTGATAGGCGCCAATGTGCTGCGTGATGCCGCCGGCCTCACCCGCGGCCACCCGGGCCTTGCGGATATAGTCCAGGAGTGTGGTCTTGCCATGGTCCACGTGACCCATGATCGTGACAACCGGCGGACGCGCCTTGTGGTCCAGCTTGTCCGTATCGACGTCGCGGACTTCCTTGAGCAGGCTTTCCTCCTGGTCGGAAGAACCGATCGGACGCGCCACGTGGCCCATCTCCTCGACCACCAGCTGGGCGGTGTCCTGGTCCAGCGATTCGTTGATCGTGGCCATCATGCCCATACCCATCAGCGTCTTGATGACCTCGGAAGCCTTGACCGCCATCCGCTGCGCCAGATCGCCGGCCGTGATGACCTCGGGAATCTCGACTTCGCGCACCACCGGTGCGGTGGGCCGCTCGAAGCCGTGCTGGGTATCGACCTTGACGGTGGTCCGGCTGGAACCCTTCTTGCGCCGCTTGCCACGTTTGTTCTCGGCCACGTGGAGCTGCTCGGTCTTGCCGCGCTTGCGGCCGCGGGCCGCGCGCTCTTCCCGCTCGGCCTTTTCACGTTCTTCCCGCGATTTGATCAGCGCGCTTTCCTGCTCCTGCGCCCGGCGCAGGTTTTCCAGGATACGACGGCGCAGATCCGTTGCCTCGCTGGGCACTTCGGTGACGGGGCTGGACGCTTCGGCGGGAGCCTCTTCCGCAGGCCCTTCCTCCGCGGCCACTTCCGCGACGGGTGCCTCGGCGTCGGGCACTTCTGACTCGGCGGGCTTGGCCTTGCCTTTCTTCGCCTTGGGCTTGGTCTCTTCCTGCTCGTCGGCCTGGGCCTTCGGTTCGTCTTCCGCCTTGGCCTCAGCCGCTGGAGCGCTCTCCTCAGCCGCTTCGGGCTCGGGTGCGGCAGCCACGGGCTCAACCACTTCTTCCACCGGCTCCGGCGCGGGCGCCTCGGCCACTTCCGGCGCAGCGGCGACCTCTTCGGCGGCGACCTCTTCTTCCGGCAGGTCCTCCCGCTTCACATAGGTCCGCTTCTTGCGCACCTCGACATTGATCGTCTTGCCCTTGGCGCCACGACTGGGAGCGACCTTCAGCTCGGTCTGCTCCTTGCGCTTGAGCGTGATTTTCTTGCTGCCGGCCAGGCCAATGGCCGAGCGCTTGGGCTTGCCCTGCAGATGCTCCAGCCACTGCTTCTTTTCATCGGCACTGATTGGCGCATCCGCGTCCGTAACCTTGACGCCGGCCTCGCCCAGCTGCGCCAGCAGCCGCTCGACCGGGGTCTTGGTCTGTTCCGCGAGTTCTCGAACGGTCGTGACCGCCATTACGATGACTCTCCCGTAGCTTTGTCTTCGGCTTCCGCGAACCAGTGGGCTCGCGCCGCCATAATCAATTTTCCGGCCTGCTCTTCGGTAAGACCGCCCAGGCCGACGATTTCGTCAGTACCCATTTCGGCAAGGTCTTCACGGGTGGCCACGTTGTTGCGGGCCAGTTCGTCGGCCAGCTCTGCCGTCATGCCTTCCACGTCCAGCAGATCCTGCGCCGGCTCCGGTGCACCGCCGCGTTCGGCCGTGACAATGGCCTTGGTCAGCAGCACATCGCGGGCGCGGTTGCGCAGTTCCTCAACGATGTCCTCGTCGAATTCTTCGATCTCCAGCAGCTCCTCGGCGGGCACATAGGCGACTTCCTCAAGGCTGGAGAAGCCCTCCTGCACCAGGATGTTGGCGACTTCCTCGTCCACATCGAGCTGCTCGACGAACATCTCAAGCACCTTG
>JBFKIN010000223.1:0-4908 GCA_041632255.1 Oceanococcus sp.
AAGTGACCTTGATGGCGGAGTATTGGGGGTGAATGTCGGGTTTCATGTCCGTGCCTGTTTAGGCCAGATGAAAAAGGCCGCGTAGTCTACTGAAATGCGCGGATTTCGGCAAAGCATTCGAGCAAACGATTGAGGTGTCGCCGGCCCAGCGGACTGAGCCTGAGGCGCTCCCCATCCCAGCGCGCCAGACCGAGAGACTCGGCTTCGGCCAGAGCCGGGCGCAGCAGGCTGGCATCCAGGCCGGTCCGCAGCTCGAAGCGACGGCGCGTGAAGGCGCCGCCGATGCGCAGCGTGTTCAGGGCGAACTCGCTGATCAGCTCCTGTGGGCTGGGCCACTGCTCGCGGGCGATCGCGGCGGCGCTGCCGGCGCTCGCCATGTAGCGCTGTGGAGAGCGCAGGCGGGCGCGGCGGCGGATGCCGTCGGCCCGGCTGAGCTTTCCGTGCGCCCCGGCGCCCAATCCCAGGTAATCGCCGAAACGCCAGTAATTGAGATTGTGTCGCCCGCGTCGTCCGGGGCGGGCAAAGGCGGATACTTCGTAGCGGCGCAGACCGGCAGCGCGCAGGCGCGCAAAGCCGGCCTCCTCAATCATGGCGCAGGCATCGTCGTCGGGCAGCGCCGGCGGACGCTGGCCGAAAGCCGTGTTCGGTTCGATGGTGAGCTGGTACCAGGACAGGTGCTCTGGCTGCCAGGCCAGCGCCTGATCGAGGTCGAGCAGGGCCTGCTCCAGATTCTGGCCGGGCAGGCCGTGCATCAGGTCCAGGTTGATGTTGTCGAAGCCGGCGCGGCGCGCGATATCGAAGGCCTCGCGCGCCGCGGCAGCGTCATGGATCCGCCCCAGCTTGCGCAGCATCGCATTGTCGAGGCTCTGCACCCCGATGGACAGTCGGTTGATGCCGATGGCCCGGTAGCCGGCGAAGTGGCCGGCGTCGACCGTGCCGGGATTGGCCTCGATGGTGATTTCGATGTCCGGCGCGAAACGCAGACGGCGAGCGAGGTGGTCCAGGATGCGCCCGAGCGCAGCCGAGGAGAACAGGCTGGGGGTGCCGCCGCCGATGAAAATGGAGCGCAGCGTCGGCCAGCGGGTGCGCTCCGACAGTTCGAAGTCGATATCACGCAACAGTGCGGCGACATAGGCGTCTTCGTCCGGAGTGCCGGCGTGGCTGTTGAAGTCGCAATAGGGGCATTTGCGCACGCACCAGGGCAGGTGCAGGTAGGCGCTTAGGGGAATGGCGGGTTGGGGCATGAGGCTGGTCGCGGTCTTCGGGGGCGCGGCGGGTGACCGCGTTGACCTTGGCTCAGCGGCGCAGGTGCAGGCGCTGCAGCAGGTCGCGGATGGCCCGGCCCCGGTGCGAACGGCGCAGCTTCTCCGGGCGCGCCAGTTCGGCTGCGCTCTTGCTCAGCTCGGGATCGAAAAACAGCGGGTCATAGCCGAAGCCTTCGCGGCCCGCCGGCTGCTGCAGAATCCGGCCATGCCATTCGCCGCGGGCGATCAGTGGGTTGTCGTCTTCCGCACTTTCCACGACCGCAATGACGCAGACGAAACGCGCGGTTCGCTGCTCGTCGGGCACCCCGGCCAGGGCTTTCAGCAGCTTTTCGTTATTTGTCGCGTCCGTGGCCGCCGCCCCGGCATAGCGGGCGGAATGCACGCCCGGGGCGCCGTCCAGCGCATCGACCATCAGGCCGGAATCATCCGCCAGACTGGGGAGGCCGCTGATGGCGGAAGCGTTGCGGGCCTTGATCAATGCATTGGCCTCGAAAGTCATGCCGCTTTCTTCCGGGCTGTCCGAGGTCCAGTCGGAGATCGGACGCAGGTCCCAGTTCAGCGGCGCCAGCGCGGCCTGCAGTTCAGCCAGCTTGCCGCGATTCGCGCTGGCCAGGACGAGCTTCTTCACGCCAGCCCCAGCGCGTCGCGCTGCAGGGCGTGCAGCTGTCTGATGCCATGGCTGGCCAGATCGAGCATGGCGTCCAGTTCGTTGCGGCGGAAGGCGTGGCCCTCGGCGGTGCCCTGCACTTCGATGAAGCCGCCAGCCTCGTTCATGACCACGTTCATGTCGGTTTCCGCACTGGAATCTTCGCGGTAGTCCAGATCCAGCATGGGCTTGCCATCCACGATGCCCACGGACACCGCGGCCACCTGCCCGAAAATCGGGTTGCGTTTCAGTGCCAGACCCTGGACGGCCAGGTGCAGAGCGACATAGGCGCCGGTGATGCTGGCTGTGCGGGTGCCGCCGTCAGCCTGCAGGACATCGCAGTCCACCAGGATGGAGCGTTCGCCCAGGGCCTTGAGGTCCACCGCGGCGCGCAGGCTGCGGCCTATCAGCCGCTGGATCTCGAGGCTGCGGCCCGACTGCTTGCCCCGGGCGGCTTCCCGGGCACTGCGGGTATTGGTGGCGCGCGGCAGCATGCCGTACTCGGCCGTGACCCAGCCTTGCCCCTTGCCGCGCAACCAGGGCGGCGTCTTCTCCTCGACCGAAGCGGTACACAGCACATGGGTGTCGCCGAATCGGATCATGACCGAACCTTCCGCGTGCTTGGTGAATCCGGTTTCGATACTGACGGGGCGCAGGGCGTCGGGCTGGCGGTCGCTGAGTCGGGGCATGGGGGCTCGCGGGGGAAAACCCGCGATTATACCGCCGGAATGTGCACTCTCAGGGCCGTCGTGTTGTCCGCCCGCAGAGCGTTGCGTTCGACCGCGATTTCCGCCAGCTCCTCCAGGTCGCGCCCACTGCACAATTCCTCTTCGCTCAGCGGCTCCCACAGCCCGTCCGAGCAAAGCAGCAGCACGTCGCCCGGCTGCAGGGGAGGGCAGGGGGTGACCTCCATCGGCGCGGGCCGGCCGAGTCCGCCCAGGCAGCGTGATACCTGATTGCGCATGGGATGTCTGCGGGCCTCCTCCTCGGTCAGCTCGCCACGCCGGATCATGCCTTCGACCACAGAATGGTCACGGGTGCGGTGCAGCACCCGGCCGGCCCGGATCAGATAGCCGCGGCTGTCGCCGGTATGGGCGAAGATGGCCCGGTGATCCTGCAGGTGCAGCATCACGGCCGTGGTCCGCGGTTGCTCGCGATCTGCCAGTTCCGGATTCAGCTGGCTGATGCTCTCGTGGGCTTGCAGCGCGATACGTTGCATCAGGGCGACGGGCTGAAGGCCCTCCGGACTCTCGAACAGACGTTGCGCCTCGTCGATGACGCACTGGGCGGCCTGAGCGCCATCGGAATGGCCACCCATGCCGTCCGCCAGGACCAGCAGGCTGCGGCTGTCGTCCTGGAACGAACGGGCGCGATCCTGATTGTTGTTACGGTCGCCGATCAGACTGACGAATTCCACATCCAGCATGAGTGGCGCGTTCTCCCCGTTATACTTCTGGGCCACTTCGGCCATTGAGTACTCGATGCCAGCTTACCCTATCAGCAGCATGACCGGATACGCCCGCGGAACGCGGGAAACGCCCTGGGGAGAACTGCAGCTGGAACTGCGCACCGTCAACCATCGCTATCTCGATATCAGCCTCAAGCTGCCGGAGGAATTGCGTGCCCTGGAACAGTCCCTGCGTGACCGGCTCAAGGCGGCACTCGGTCGTGGCAAGGTCGATGCCTACCTGCGGCTGCGGGTGGCCGGCAGCGCCGCCCCGCTGGATATCAACGCCGGGGCTCTCAAGGAACTGATGAGCGCGGTGGACACCGTGCGTGAAGCGGCCAGCTCCGATGTCGGACTGGATGCGGTCAGCGTGCTGCGCTGGCCCGGTGTGCTCAGCGAACAGGAGTTGGACAGTACTGCGCTGGCCGAATTGTTCGACGCCCTTGCCGACGAGACCATCGCCGAGTTGCGGCGGGTTCGCGATGCCGAGGGCGGCCGCCTGGCCGAGGTGCTGATCAGTCGTCTCGACAGCATCGAGGATCTGGTCCGGCAAGTCACCGAGCGCCTGCCGGTGCAGGCCCAGCAATGGCGTGACAAGCTGCAACAGCGTCTGGAAGAGGTCAGCGAACTCGAGTCCGAGCGGCGGGAGCAGGTGCTGGTCCAGTTCGTCCAGAAGCTCGACGTGGACGAGGAACTCGAGCGCCTCAAGAGCCATGTCACCGCCGTGCGTGATGCACTGGGCAGCGCCGAACCCGTGGGCCGCAAGCTGGACTTCTTCATGCAGGAGTTCAACCGCGAGGCCAACACCCTCGGCTCCAAGTCAATGGATGCCGAGCTGACCCGCCTGGCGGTGGAGCTGAAAGTCGTTATCGAGCAGATGCGCGAGCAGGTGCAGAACATCGAGTGATACCTTGTGGCTGCAAGCTCCGCTGCCAAGCGCAGAGATCGGATGTAAAAACGCAGACTCATTCGGATCCCAGCGGCATCATCAGCTGCTTCAACTTGTGCACCTGTTCACCGGCAACGAGCCCAGCTCAAGGTCCTTGGCGGAAATCGACCGCGTTGCCGGCGCCGGCGAAGAATTCCCGATCCGGGGCGGAAGTCGAAGTTGTTGTCAAAAGGGCCGTGGAGATGGGCTCGAATCCCCCCGTCGCTTGAGCATAAGGCGGCATGGCCACACGCAGTGCGGCTTTACAAAAAACCTGACTTCCGTTAGAAATGCTCGACCGGGCCTGCATGGGGTGTGTTAGGACCGGCCAACAAGGCGAAAGCCAATAAACTAATAAACTCAGGGGTGCAGGATGAATCATAAAATTTTTCTGGTAGCGGGTTTGATGCTGCCATTCGCGGCTTTTTCCGCGGCGGTGGGCGACGGGATTCCGGTCACCTTGTCGGGCACGATAACCGAAGATGAAGTCCCGCCTGAGGATGTCTGCGCGTTCGCTGACACCACGACAGCAGTGGCATTCACGTTTGCAGGCACTGCCGGAGGGACTGCGCCGACAGATACAGACACAATCACTGTGGAATGCGGAACCGCTGACCCGGCC
>JBFKIN010000224.1:0-4901 GCA_041632255.1 Oceanococcus sp.
ACCGAGCCGATCACCTCGATGTCATCCGGGTCCGTGTCATTGACCCAGATCGGCAGCGGCGTGCCCCAGAAGCGGTGCCGGGACAGCGCCCAGTCCACATTGTTCTCCAGCCACTCGCCGAAACGGCCCTCGCCCACGTGCTTCGGCTGCCAGTTGATCGTCTTGTTCAGGGCCACCAGCTCGTCCTTGTGCTGGGTGGTGCGCACGAACCAGGAATCCACCGGGTAGGACATCAGCGGCGTGCCCTTGCGCCAGTCGTGCGGGTAGTTGTGCAGGTACTGCTCGCGCTTGTACAGCAGGCCGCGCTCCTTCAGGTCGCGGATGATCAGCTTGTCCGCGTCCTTGAACCAGAGGCCGCCGACCAGCGGCACGTCGTCCTCGAAGCAGCCATCGCGGCGGATCGGGTTGACCATGTCCACGCCTTCGCGCTGGGCGGTGGCGTAGTCATCGGCGCCGAAGGCGGGCGCCGTGTGCACGATGCCGGTGCCGTCCTCGGTGGTGACGTAGTCGGCCGCCGCCACCCGAAAGGCGTCGGGGTGATCGCGAAAATGATCGAAGACCGGCAGGTAGCGCATGCCGACCAGATCACGCCCCTTGCAGCGCGAGACGATCTCGTAGTCCTCGCTGAGCACCGAGAGCAGCGCCTCGGCCAGAATCAGCTGCTCGTCGCCACAGCGTACGGTGACGTAATCCAGCTCCGGCCCCACCGCCAGCAGCAGGTTGGAGACCAGGGTCCAGGGGGTGGTGGTCCAGGCCAGGAAATAGGTCCGCTCCTGGCCCTGCACCGGGAAACGCACGGTCACCGAGGGGTCCTCGACCTCCTTGTAGCCCAGCGAGACCTCGTGCGAGGACAGCACGGTGCCCGAGCCCGGGCTGTACCAGTGGATCTTGTAACCGCGGTACAGCAGGCCCTTCTCGTGCAGCTGCGACAGCAGCCACCAGACCGACTCGATGTAGTCGTTCTGGTAGGTGACGTAAGGCTTGTCCAGATCCACCCAGTATCCGCTGCGGCGGGTCAGTTCGTTCCACAGCCGGGTGTAGCGGTGAACGCTGTCCTTGCAGGCGGCGTTGTACTTCTCGATCCCGTAGGCCTCGATCTCGGCCCGGTTGTTCAGGCCCAGTTCCTTCTCCACCTGGATTTCCACCGGCAGGCCGTGGGTATCCCAGCCGGCCTTGCGGTCGACCCGGTAGCCCCGCATCACCTTGTAGCGACAGAAGGTATCCTTGATCGTGCGCGCCATGACATGGTGCACGCCGGGGCGCCCGTTGGCCGTCGGCGGCCCTTCGTAGAAGCTGAAGCGGGGCGCATCCCTGCGAATTTCGGTACAGCGTGCGAAAATGCCCTGGTCCTCCCACCATTCCAGCATGGCCTCCTCCATCTCGGTGTTGGAGAAGTCCTTGGGTCTGATTTCGGGGAAACGCTGCATGGCGGGACGGGGCACGGGACTGGGAAAACCCGGAATTGTAACGAATTTCCGGCGCTGAGCCGGCTCGCGACGCTTGCGAGGGAACCAATCTGCACATATATTCGTTATGTGCATTGTGCCCCGCAATATAATAGGTGACGTGCATGACAGGGGCGCAGCACAAGAGTTTTGGAGACACCCGCAACATGCTGATGAAGTTCCTGGCCCGCAGCCTGACCTGTTTCTGCTTCGGCCTTCTGAGTTCGCCCGCGCTCGCCAGCGTGGATGTCGATACCCTGATCGAGAGACTGTCCCGCGCCGCCCCGAACCTGGATCACGAGGTGCTGAGCCTCGCGGTGAATGCGCTGGACTGCGCTGACCACCAGAGCCTGCGCGATGCCCGCCTGGCGGTGATCGACTACAGCCTGCCCTCCACCGAACCCCGCCTGTGGGTCTTCGATCTGGCGCGCCAGGCATTGCTGTTTGAAGAACTGGTGGCGCACGGCCGCGCCTCCGGTGACAAGTTCAGCACCCGCTTTTCCAATGTGCCAGGCTCGCACCAGTCCAGTATCGGACTGTTCCGCACCCTGCAGCCCTACACCGGGCGCAATGGCTACTCGCTGCGCATGGAGGGTCTGGAACCGCGTTTCAACAGCAAGGCGCACGACCGCGCCATCGTGATCCATGGCGCCAGCTATGTGAGTCCGGAGTTCATCGACCGCACTGGCCGTATCGGGCGCAGCCATGGCTGCCCGGCGGTATCGACCGACACTGCCCGGCCTCTGATCGAGACGCTGCAGGACGGCCACTACGTCTTTTCCTATTACCCGGACCCCAACTATCTGGCTGCCTCGCGCCTGCTGAACTGCCCCCAGCAGGTGGCTCTGAGGCAGTAGGCGGCGGTCCGGATTGCCGGAAAACCGGGGCGAAGAACTTCGCTATACTCCGGCCGATGCGGTCCATCAGAAGACCGCGCGACACAACCGACAGGAAGGTGGGCGAAGTGGCGAGCGGGCCGATGACGGTCCGACAGCGCTTTGTATGTGGCCATGCACTGCCGGTCTGACCCTTCCGGCAGTTTAGGGGATGGGTTATGGACACGGACTTTCTCGATGCCGGCTGGGAAGACATCAGGCTTCCCACCGACGAAATCCTGCAGCGGATCGGCGAACTCCGGAAAAAGTTTCAGGGTGACGCGGAAAGCTTTCGCCCGGATGGCCAGCCGCCGGAGCAGCTGGATGCGATCCGCATCGTCGACATGTCCGCTGCCCTGCAGCGATTCTGCAACCGCATGGACCGTGTCCGCGCGGTCTTCGGCCGGGACAGCTCGCTGCAGGATCATCCCTGGCACGGGATTCGCAACACGGAATTGGAAGAGGTCGATGTCAGCTACCTGCCAGCGGCGCTGGAGGTCTGGCAAAAAGCCCTGGTCGATCTGGGCCGTCCGCTGTTCGCCTTCGCCAAGCATAACAATGCACCGGCCATAGCCCGCGCCACGATGGCCCAGCTCTGGGCCCTGAGCAAGGAGCTGTCCGCCCTGCCCCAGCTGACAGGAGACGAGGTCTGGGACTTCATACCGGAGCTGCGCGGCGAAAAGCTGCAGCAGGCCCGAAGCAGCCTGGACAGGTACAAGGAACTGCTGTCCCTGGAGCAGAGCCTGATCAACGTATTGCTGCCGTGGGAACTGCTGGATCTCGACGCTGCCCACCGGCACGTCAAGGCGGGCATGCTGCTGAGCCAGAATCTGGCACCCACGGCTCGGCTTGCGGAAGTGAACAGGGTGCTGAATTCCCTGCCCGATCTGGAAGCGCGCCTGCGTGAACTGCCGGAACTGCTGGAACCGCTGAAACAGGGCATGGGAGCCAACGCGGCCCGCTTCTTCGAGTTGAACCCCGCCGGAATCCGCGAGCTCAACAGCCTGCTACAACTGGCCCACGCGCTGCCACAGAAGTACTGGCGCCTGCGCCACCCGGCCTTTGATGACGACGCCTTCGACGAGGCTTTCGAGCAGCTCAAGGGCGGCATCGAGGACCTGGCCAGGATGCGCCAGGCGCTGGACGCGTTCCTGCTGGTCGATGAGCTGCCCCCCGCCGCCGAACTGCGCCGACTGCACGGCGTGCTGTCACGCGGTGGCAAGCTCAAATGGGCTGATCGCGAATGGCGCGCCGCCCGCGATGAGACGCTGGCATTCGCGACCGACCATGAGGCGGACATCGAATCTCTGCTGCGCCATTTGCCGGCGGCAGCCAGCTTCCGCGAACGACTCGATGCATTGAACCAGGACAAGGATCTGGCCACAGCGCTGGCCCCGGTCTTTCAGGGCATCGATACCGATCTGCACGCAGCCAGTGCCCTGCGCAGCTGGTATCAGGCCGTACGCAAGGAGTATGGCGCCGGTTTCGGCCCGCGCGTCGCCCTGGGCAACGCGCTGCTGGAGATGGACGCTGACCTGGCCAATTCGCTGCGCCAGATGATGCGTCACCGGAGCGTGCCACTGAACCAGGCCCAGGCCGAAATCGATGCCCTGCAGGCCATTGTCGCCAAATCGCATCCGCTCAAGCAGGAACGCTGTGACCTGCTGGATTTCGAAAACGGCATCATGGCCTTCGGCGGTGCCGTGAAGCAGGGTCTGGAACTGCTCACCTCGCTGAGTGGCGACGAGGATATTCCGGTCTCGGAGCTGCATGCCCGCATCGATGCGCACCGCAGCCTGAACCGCGACCATGTGAAATGGCAGCGCTTCCGTTCCGAGAACGACCTGTTTCGCGCCCTGTGCCTGGATCTGGAAGCCAACGGAGGCAACTCGGAGCTGGGCAAGGCCGAGGCGACCCTGAAGCTGGCCGAAGCGCTGGATCAGCTCGCCGCCAGCGAGATCACCGGCAACCTGATGCGGCGCCGTGACACCACGCAGTATCGCGAGCTCGTCGCCTTCAGCAAGATCCTGCCCAAACTGCTGGCGGAAGAGCGTCGCCAGCGCGAAACCTTCGCTGAACTGGCCCGGCTTGATGTCAAGGCCTGGCTGCCCACGCACCAGAGCGTCAAGGCCATACACGACAGGAACAAACAGGCCTTGTCTCAGGAGGAACTGCTGCCGGACTGGCTGGCGCTGGTCCGTGCTGGCCAGCAATTGCGCAGCATGGGCCTGCGCTCCATGGAAGACGCGCTGCTCAGCGGCGAACTCTCACCCGACCAGGCGCAGACGGCCCTGCAGGCCGGGGTGTACGAAGTGCTGGCCGGCGATTTCGTCAGCCAGCATGCTGGTGTCGTTGCGGACGGGGCGCTTTGAGCAGGGGGCGTTAGACGCCGGGCGGCGAATTCGATACATTGCGCGCCCCACCTGTGCCTGGCACCGACGCATGATCAAGCCCCACGGTTCCGCCGAACTGAATCCCCGCTTCGTCTACGACTCCGAGCGTCACGCCGCGCTGCAGGCCGAGGCTGAATCCCTGCCTGCGCTGCTGGTCAATTCCGCCGCGGCCGCCAATGCGGTGATGC
>JBFKIN010000225.1:0-4895 GCA_041632255.1 Oceanococcus sp.
CCAGGCCCGGTCCGTCAGTGGCCAGTTGATGGATGATGCGGTCGCCGCCGAGCTGTCTGCTCTGGCGCCTGACGCCATCTATGGCGCTTTCGTGCATTTTGATCAGGGCAGCATGGCCGAGCAGAATGCCGTTCTGGCCGACCACCAGCTGGTTATCGTCAAGGACTTCCGCAAGTACGCCACGTCGGCGTTCGTGCAGGGGCCGGCCGCATCCTTCCTGGCGGTGGGCCAGCACCCCTGGGTCACCTACATCGAGCACAATACGCCGCAGCGTTATCTGGGCGAGACGCAGTCCTGGGCCTCCCGCCTGAGGGTGGCGCAAGAGCCCGTTGCGGGCGGACCGTTCTATGCTGATGCGGCGAAGACGCAGTTGCTGGATGGCACTGGTGTCACGCTGGGCATCATCGACAGCGGTGTGTTGGGCAGTCATCCGGACTTCGGAAATCTGCTCTACAACTTCAAGCTGGTGAACCCGACCACCATCACCCGCATTGCGGATGATCCGGTCACCTCGGAAGTGCCGGGGTATGTGGAAGTGGGGTTGGCGGACTCCGAGAGTCAGGTCGGCGGTCACGGGACCCACGTGACGGGTACGGTCGGTGGTACCGGCGCGGCGTCGAACGGTTTTGCCGATGGTGCGCTGCAACCGAACATCCCGGGCACCTATGCCGGCGCCGCACCCGGTGCAAAATTGATCCACTGGGGCAACGGCGCCGGGTTGCTCGTGCTGGACGTCAACGCCGCGTACGTGGACCTGCTCGAGCGTCTCGACGATATCGAGAACAATCCGGGTTTTGAAAACCTGGTGGCCGTGAACAACTCCTATGGCAGTGATCCGGCGCCGTACAATCCCGATGCCACCGCATCGCAGCTGACCAACGAGATTCTTTCCCGCGGCATCGTCATGGCCTTTGCGGCCAGCAATGACGGGGGAGACGGCAGCGAAGCCCGCACCTCGCCGGCTTGCCGCAACCCCACGCCGGGCCTGATCTGTGTCGCGAACTACAATGACCAGGGCACGGGCTCGCGGGACGGTGGCTTGGCCAGCAGCTCCAGCCGCGGCCTGAAAACGGACGAGAGCACGGAATCCTTCCCCGATATTTCTGCTCCCGGCTCGGATATCACCTCCACCTGCCTGCAGGGTCTGCCCAGCCAGGCGGTATGCTCCACGGGAGCAGAGACGGACTGGCAGCCGTGGTACGGGACGATCTCCGGTACATCGATGGCGACGCCGCACATTGTCGGGATCATTGGCGTGCTTCAGCAGGCGCACAAGGGCATCCATGGTCGTTTCATGACGCCCCCGGAAGTCGAGGAACTGCTACAGCGCACGGCCCGTCGCGTGGGTGACCTGAACGAGTATGTCGAGGATCCGCAGCTTCAGGGCCGTGATGCCTACGCCGGCGTGGGTCAAACGACCACCCATTTCGGTTTCGGTGCGGGCCTGGTGGATGTGCCTGCCGCTCTTGCCGCCATCGGCGGGATTCCGCGGGGCGGAGATCCGGTTGTCGGAGAACCCGTCGTGGTCTTCGACCAGGATGACGATTTCGGGGATTCCGCCGACGTCATCAAGCTGACGATCGCTGACGCGACCCTCAACGACGAGAACGGCCAGCTGCATCAGCTGACGCTTGCCGACGCTGCGGGATTCTTCGCCGGCACCGTCTATACCATCGAGCGCAATGTGGCCGGCGTGCCCTACAAGACCTCGGTCGTGACTGACGGCGACGGGAATTTCCGGACTGCGGAAAATGGTGCCAACAACACCGCGATGGCCGGTCTGGTGGAGCGCAATGGCGCCGTCGTCAGTGTTTTCGTGCCGAACAGTGCGGTCAATCGACCGGCGCCTGGCGAGCCCGTGCACAATATCCGCGTGGTCGTCACCAACGGTGTCGAAACCTACGATTACGCGCCCTCGCCGGCGGACAGCCTGTATGCGGAGGCCGACGTGGCACGTTCCATGTTCGGTCGCGCGGCGACCATCGGCCTGCCATCCAGTCCGGTTCCTGTCGTGTCCATGTGTGATGCCGTGGGGCCCCAGATCGCGTCGGATAAACCCGGCGACGTGAGCGCCGAGGGCCTCACGCCGGACAACGTGCCGCCATTCAGCCAGCAGGATCTTCGGTATCTGCACATTGCCCACCCCTACGTCGAGAACGGTGCCCAGCAGCTCGTGATCCGGGTGGGTCTGACCAGCACCAGCAACTTTGTTCCGGGCAGTGCGTATTTCGCCTCCTTCTCGACGCCGGATGGCATGCGCGGCGTTCGCATGCAGGTGGTCGACCCGACAGCGCCCGAGTTCTTCTGGTATGTCCCGGGCGCGAACAGTGCCGGTGGTGTCGACGGTCGCTTCGTGGACGCCCAGACCCCGATCACCGGTGAGGTGGATACCGACAACAACGAATTGCGCTTTTTTGTCGAACCCTCCGTATTCGGTATCGACGTCAGCAGCGGCGATCCGGCGCTGGCCGAGATCAGCCAATTCAACGCCGGCGTGACGCAGTCCACCGACCCGGCAGCGCTCGGGCTGCCCAGGGCCACGTTCGTGACGGACGGGATGCCGGATGGGCTGGGCCGTGTCGGCAAGGTCACGATCCTGAGCAACGATGCCTGCGCCCCGGGTTCCGGCAACACGGCGCCAGTAGCCCAGGATGTCGCGGTTTCGACGGCATTCGAGACGGCGGTGGACATCACGCTGCCGGCTTCCGACGCGGACGGCGACAATCTGAGCTTCAGCATTGTGGATGGACCGAGCCACGGTACCCTGGGTGCGGTCAGTGGCAATACGGTGACCTATACACCGGCAAGCGGTTACAGCGGTGCGGACAGCTTTACCTTCAGGGCCAGTGATGGCACTGAGGCGTCCAATCTGGCGACAGTGAGTCTGACAGTCGAGTCGGGTGAGCAGCCGAACAACGGGACGCTGTCTCCGGTTCTGGTGGTGCAGACCACCAGCGGCTCCCTGACTGCCACACTGGACGCCAGTCAGTCCGCGTACGAATCCGGTGATGCGATCCACGAACCGGAATACCGTTTCATCTTCGGTGATGATCAGGACAATGACGGGCAAATCGACTCCACGCCTTTCCAGGGGTCGGCCCAGGTCACGCGCACCTATGAGGCGGCTGGTACCTATACGGCCACGCTGATCATCCGGGATGGGCACGGTCAATCAGACTCAACCAGCGAAACCTTCGAGTTGCAATACACCATCGAAGTCACCGGTAATCAGCGTGGAAACCACGCGCGGTTCACGATCAGCGATGCTGCCGGACCCGCACCACACCGGGTCGAATTCGATGCGAGTCCGACGGTGACCGCCGACGGCTGGCAGGTCATTGCCTATCGCTGGGACTTTGATGGCGACGGCAATGTGGACAGCGAAGGCGCGACCCGGAAAACGGTGAGCCACGTCTACACCAGAGCCGGTAACTACACGCCGACGCTGACCGTCGAATTCAGCGATGGGCAGAACGTCGAGAGCAAGTCCGTGACGTCCCGGGTCACGACGACCGGTGAGCGAAGGGAGACGCCCGCACCCGACACCAGTTCGAATCCCGGGACAACGGGCGCCTCTTCCGGTGGTAGTGGTTCATTGGGCTGGCTGATCCTGCCGGGTCTGTTCCTTGCCACGGTCATGCGGAGACGGCGAAAGGCCTGATGCCGTAGCGTCTGGCGTCAGCGTTTGGGCATCCACTATCGATCGCCCACCGCTGCGGCAGGACTTGGCGATTAAGATGGGCCGCCATCGGCAGGGGTGCCGGTGGCGGCCTTTTTCATTGGGGCCGGCAGCCTCTGCAGCGACTGTGGTGGAGGGCCAACGCGCAGTTTCCGGCCTCGGCTTGCGGGACGGGGGCATCAGTCAGTTGGTGAAATCGCCAACAGGCAGGTTTCGCCGATTGACCCCTGAGCCCCACGGGCGGATGCCGTCACGATTGGGTTCGCCGGTCCCGGACTGCTTCTTGCGGTGATGTTTGCCACGACCGGGCGTTTCATCGTCACGGCCCCAAGACAATGCGGTGCTGCCCCCGTGGCTCGCCCATCGCGTCTTTGCCGAACGGGCCTTCCAAAATGAGCAATGCGCCCCGGCCGGTTCAGGCTGCGGTGGCCGACCCTCTGCCCCAATGAGCCCCCCTGCACCCTGCGCCAGGGCGTGGCGTTGGCAGGCAGTGCCCGGCAAATTGTTCGGTACCGACAATCGTCAGTCGCTTTTGCACGGCCCTGCCTGGCCCGGGAACTGCCCACGAATTTCGCCTGACGGCCATCGGCTGGATGCATGGTGCGCCATCCGGTTCACATCTGCGCGGAGCAGGCCTTGTCAGACTGGCGCCGCGTCGAAGTGGCGTGATCCGCAACTTGGGCCCGGGTTCAGATACGGAGAGTCCCGCCTCTGCGGATGCCGGCTCTTTTACCGGCGTGGCGGACATCAAGGCATGGCGGCGGAGAGGCCGCCGCCATGCCGGGGTGCGAGGCGCTTGTGCGCCTCGCCGTAACACGGAGTCATTGCCAGGTGACTCCTTGGGAGGCTCTGCTCAGGAGCCGTTGACGCCCAGCGCCTTGACCGTTTCCATGTTGAGGTAACCATCCACCGGCAGCCCATTGGCCTGCTGGTAACGATTGACCGCGGCCATGGTCTGGGAACGCAGGATGCCGTCGATCGGGCCGGGGTCGAATCCCGCCTCCTTGAGGGCGCGCTGAATCTGCATGATCTTGGCGCGGTTGGCATTGGTCTCGCAGAGAATTTGCCGGCGTTCCGTGCGGGCGTCGGACACCTTCACGCGGTGGCTGAGGGTGCGGTACTTGGCCGGAATCTTGATCTCGCGCACCGAGGCGGGCTGGTCGATCACCTTGCGGGAAATGGTCTCGAACCTGGCCGGGATCACTTCCTCGCGGAA
>JBFKIN010000226.1:0-4887 GCA_041632255.1 Oceanococcus sp.
AACCGTCCGCCGAACAAGTACCCGATCAATCTCCACGAGGTCGTCGAGCATGTGCGCAAGCTGCTCAGCGCCCAGGCGCCGGAGGGCGTCTGCATCCAGCGCGACTACGATCCCAGCCTGCCCGACCTGGTCGCCGATCCGGAACAGTTGATCCAGGCCCTGCTCAATGTCGGTGTCAACGCGCTGGAAGCGATAGGCGAGGCAGGAGAGCTCTGCCTGCGCACCCGCTCGCAACGACAGTTCACGATCGGCGGGACCAAGCACCGACTGGTCCTGCGCATTGATGTCACCGACAACGGGCCGGGCATCGCGCCCCAACTTCAGGAGCAGATCTTCTATCCGATGGTCACCACCCGACCGGAAGGTTCCGGTCTGGGTCTGGCCATCGCGCAGAACCTGATCAACACCCACGGGGGGCTGATCGAGTGCGACAGCCATCCCGGACGCACCACCTTCTCCATCTACCTACCGCTGGAACACGCCGATGACGTTGAAAGTCTGGGTCGTTGACGACGACGATTCGATCCGCTGGGTTCTGGAACGGGCCCTGGGTGCTGCGGACATGGATGTGGCGAGTTTCCCCGGCGGGGTCGAAATGCTCGACGCGCTGGAATCCGGTGCCCCGGATGTGGTCCTGACCGATATCCGCATGCGCGGCATCGATGGTCTGGAACTGCTGCAGCGGCTGCATGACAAGTGCCCGGGCCTGCCTGCCATCATCATGACCGCGCATTCCGACCTGGACAGCGCGGTCAAGGCCTACCAGGGCGGTGCCTTCGAGTATCTGCCCAAACCCTTCGATGTCGACGACGCGGTCGACCTGGTGCGCCGCGCGGCCCGCGCCGCCGCCGAGGAGAAGCCGGCCGGCAACGGCCAGGGCGGACGGGGCGCGGTGCTGATCGGCGAGGCACCGGCGATGCAGGAGGTCTTTCGGGCGATCGGCCGGCTGTCGCACTCGCAGATCAACGTCCTGATCACCGGCGAGTCCGGCACCGGCAAGGAACTGGTTGCCCGGGCCCTGCATGAGCACAGCCCGCGTGCGGGCAAGAGTTTCATCGCCATCAATACCGCGGCGATTCCCAAGGATCTGATGGAGTCGGAATTCTTCGGCCATGAGCGCGGCGCCTTCACCGGCGCGACCGCGCAGCGACAGGGCCGCTTCGAACAGGCTGACGGGGGCACCCTGTTCCTGGACGAAATCGGCGAGATGCCGGCGGACCTGCAGACCCGCCTGCTCCGCGTGCTGGCGGACGGCGAATTCTATCGGGTGGGCGGTCACATACCGGTCAAGGTCAACGTACGGGTGATCGCCGCAACCAACCAGAATCTGGAGCTGGCGGTTGAGGAGGGCCGGTTCCGCGAGGATCTGTTCCATCGCCTCAACGTGATCCGCGTGCGCCTTCCGCCGCTGCGCGAGAGGGGAGAGGATATCCCGCTGCTGCTGGGTCATTTCATGAGCGTATGCGCGCGCGAGCTGGATGCCGAGCCCAAGACCCTGCGGCCCGACGTCGTCCGCTATCTGGCCGGATTGAGCTGGCCGGGCAATGTGCGCCAGCTGGAGAATGTCTGCCGCTGGCTGACCGTCATGGCGCCGGGCGCCGAAGTGCATCAGGACGATCTGCCCAAGGAACTGCCACCGCCACTGCTGGGCGGCGTGCCGCCCCTGACCCCGGGAGGCGAGGCCGCCGTGCCCATGGGCGGTCCGGCCGGCGACTGGCGCAGCAGCCTGGGCCAGTGGGCCGATCAACAGCTGGCCGGGGGCGCCAGCGGGCTGATGGACCAGGCCATGCCCGAGATCGAACGGCTGATGATCGAGGTCGCCCTGCGCCACAGCCGCGGCCACAAGCAGGATGCGGCGAAGCTGCTGGGCTGGGGCCGTAACACCCTGACCCGCAAGCTCAAGGAACTCGGCATGTAGCCGGCCTGCGCCGGCTCAGGCGGCCTTCTGAAAGGTGTCCGGGTCGATGCCCTTGGCTTTGAGCACTTCCGCCGTTTTGGGCGGGTTGCCGGTGATCAGCCGGTCGGCAGTGCGGCCGAAGAAGCGCCACAGCCAGTGCAGGGTGACGGACAGACGCTGCCCGGGTTCGATCAGCGACCAGATGTGGACCACGGCCCACAGGAACCAGGCGGTAAAGCCGCCCACCTTCAGGCCGCTGATCTGGCCGACCACCCGGTGGCGGCCGATGATCGCCATCGAGCCCTTGTCGAAATACTGGAATCCGCGCGTCGATTTGCCCTTGGCGCGTCGCTTCAGCAGACGGGCCAGGTACTCGCCCTGCTGGATCGCCACCGGCGCCAGTCCGGGCAGGCTGCCTCCGTCTTCCAGCGGAAAATGCGCCAGATCCCCGATCACGTGAATATTGGGGTGCGTGGGCAGGCTGAGGTCCGGCTGCACGACAAAGCGGCCGCTGCGGTCCGTGTCCGCGCCACTGCGGGTCGCCAGGATGCGGCCGAAAGCGGACACCTGCACGCCGGCCGCCCAGAGGGTGGTTTCCGCCATCAGGGTCTCGCGCTCGCCCCCGCAGAGCAGTTCCACGCGGCCGGGCGCGATGTCCTGCACCATGCAGCCGGTGCGGACGTCCACCCCGAGATCCTCAAGGTAGCGCCTGGCCCGTGCGCTGAGTTTCGGATCGTAGGCGGGCAGCACCCGGTCCGCGCCTTCGACCAGGGTGATCCGGGCATCGCGTGAGTCGATGCTGCGGAAATCGCCAACCATCACCCGCTGCGACAGCTCTCCCAGTGCGCCGGCCAGTTCGACGCCTGTCGGGCCGGCCCCGACCACGACGAAATTCAGCAGGGCGCGGCGCCGCTGTGGGTCGGCCTCCGCCTCGGCCAGTTCAAAAGCCCGGAAAATGCGGTGCCGCATCTCCAGCGCATGCTCGATGGTCTTGAGACCCGGGGCAATATGGCGCCATTCCTCGTGGCCGAAATACTGATGCTTCACCCCGGTGGCGACGATCAGGGTGTCGTATTCCAGCTCGCCGCGCTCATGCATCACCACCTGGCGCTCGACGTCGATGTCGTAGACGGTGGACATCAGGGTGCGCACGTTCTTGTGCCGGCGCAGAACCACGCGCTGCTGGGCGGATATGTCGCCCACCGTGAGAATGCCGGTAGCCACCTGGTAGAGCAGTGGCTGGAACAGATGGAAATTGCGTTTGTCCAGCAAGGTGACGTCATAGCCCGAGCCGCCGAGCTTGCGCGCCGCAAACAGCCCGCCGAAGCCACCGCCGATGATCACGATCTTGTGTTTGTGCATCGCAACATTCTAAGCAAAGCTTGCCTGACAGGCCAGTGGTGCCGGTACACTGCCGGATGGGGCGGCAAAAAACGGCCGAGGAGTTTCCCGCCGGGCGCCCCGCTCCGGATCCCTACACAGATTTTCCTGTCCCGACCGCTTCCATGTGCCTCATTGCCCTGTCCTGGCAGCCCGACAAGCCGCACCCGCTGGTGCTGATCGCCAACCGGGACGAGCAGCATGCGCGGCCGACCGCCGCGCTGGATTTCTGGGCCGACGCGCCGGACATTCTGGCCGGACGTGACCTGCAACAGGGCGGCACATGGCTGGGGGTACAGCAGCGTGGCGCGTTCGCGGCCCTGACGAACTATCGCCAGCCCGGCATCCCCGCAGGAGCCCGTTCGCGCGGCCACCTGGTGGGCGACTTCCTGCGCGGAAACAAGAGACCGCTTGACTATGCCAGGGCGGTGGCCCGGCAGGCCGGTCAGTATGACGGCTTCAACCTCCTGGTCGGTGACCGCGAACAGCTCGTGTACTACGGCAACCGCACGGAAGGTGAGCCCCGTTTGCTGAGCCCCGGGGTTTACGGCCTGAGCAACGCCGTGCTGGACAGCCCCTGGCCCAAGCTCATGGCGGTGCGCGATGGCCTGGCGGCCGAACTGGAGGCGGAGAACAGCTCCGCGGAACGGCTGATGCGCCTGATGCTGCGGCGCGAAGCCTACCCCGACCCGGAACTGCCCGACACCGGCGTGGGTCTGAGCCTGGAGCGCATGCTGTCACCGCCCTTCATCTGCACGCCGGTTTACGGCACCCGCTGCACCACCTGGCTGCGCTGGGACGGGCGCGGCGCAGACATGCTGGAGCGCAGCTATGATGCCGCGGGTGAGGTCACCGGCAATGTCGAGCGACGCATGGACTGGAGCAGCTAGGCAGCTGTTGTATCGGGCGGGGCGCTGTGACCGCATCAACTTTTGCCCGAGTGGAGCGATCGAGATGGAAGAGAAAGTCAGAAAATCGGACGCCGAATGGCGGGCCCAGCTCAGCGAGCTGCAGTACAAGGTCACGCGCAAGAAAGGAACCGAACGCGCCTTCACCGGCGAATACCACGACTGCCATGATCCGGGTCGGTACCTGTGCATCTGCTGCGATCAGCCCTTGTTCGATGCCGGGACCAAGTTCGATTCCGGCACGGGATGGCCCAGCTTCTCTGCGCCCATCGCGCCTGGCGCCGTCAGCGAAAAGAAGGATTTCAGCCTGTTCATGCGTCGCATGGAGGTACTGTGCAGCCGATGTGACGCACACCTGGGCCACGTATTTCCCGATGGGCCGGCGCCGACCGGGATGCGTTACTGCATGAACTCTGCTGCCCTCAAGCTGGTGCCTTCCTCGGATTGATCCAGTCCATCGCCTCGCACAGGGCCTGGCGCGCGTCGTCAAGACCAGCGCGCCGGTGTGCGCCCATCGCCGCACGGTAGTCATCCAGTCGAAGCGGAAACCGCTGAATGTCGCAGCCGCTCAGGTCGGCGTGGGCCCCGGTGCCCAACCTGTCAGCCATGGAAGCGTTCAGACGTTGTTCGACCGCCGCCTCGGGCAACAACAGCATCGGCTTTCCCAGCCATAACGCGTCCGCCGCCAGCTGATGTCCGGTG
>JBFKIN010000227.1:0-4884 GCA_041632255.1 Oceanococcus sp.
CAGCGCGGCAAGCCGCAGGTCCAGATGGGCCACCCACTGGGACGGGAGCGCCCGCGAGGGCGCGGAGGCCAGCACCTCCTGAAAAGCCGCCAGCCGCTGGTGTAACCGGGCATCCTGGTTGGACTGCCGCGCGCTCAGGGCCACCAGGCGCGACAGGCTGACGAGGTCTCCCCCGTCGCGGCGCAAGCGGGCATCCAGGGCTGCGGCCGCGCCCCCCAGATCGCCGGGAAACAGAATCGGGCTGGTCAGCAGGGACACGGCCATTTCGGGATCCTGGCTGTGCTGTGTCCACCGCATGACATGCAGGGCCGCCGCGATCAGCGGGTAAGCCGACAGCCGCAGGCCCATGGCGAATCGCCAGGGCACCGCGTGCCGGGATCGGCCCGGCCCGGCCCGATCCAGCAGCAGCTCCGGCGACAGCACTGACAGAAAAGCCGCGTCTATGCGGGTACGCTCCTGCTCGTCCTTGTCCACCGCTACCAGAATTCTGGGCACCGGCCCACCTTCCGCCTGAGCTGCGCGCAGCGCGTCCCGGCACAGACCGGCCACGCCGAGCCACATCGCATCGATATCGGCATAGGACAGGCACCGGACATCGCCCGGCTCGCCCTCCGGCCTCGGTGCCCAGTCAAGCCTGACACCCCGCCTCGCACAGGCCTCGAGCACCTTGCGCTGGGACGGCAGCAGCGCGCTGCGATTGCCCACGAATCGGATGCTGGCGGGCAGCGTTACCCTGCCCTGCTCGATCGCCTGGCAGGCTGCATGTTCCAGCTGCGCGTTCAGCAGACCTCCGAATGACTGCAGTTCCTCATCCAGCTGTGCGCGCCAGAGTTTCAGGCGGGCCTGCTCAATGGAGATCGCGTCGGCATGCCTGAGCGAAATTCCGAACTGCTCGCACAGGCTCAGGGAACGGCGCAGCGCGCGGGCCAGTTCCGTGCGCGAAAGAACCCCTGCGGCGTCCGGATCGCGGGCGATGAGTTTTTCGCACAGCGCCAGTTCCTGCACCGGATGCAGCTGCTGCTCCTGCGGCCAGCTGGCGATCCACAGACGCCGGATCCAGACCTCGATCGCGAAGATCTCGGGTGTCTCCCAGACGCTTTGCGCACTGTCACGGCGTTGCAGCGCGGCTTCCTCGCGCAGCTGGCGCGCCAGCAGCGTGTTGCCGGCCAGGGTGATCTCGCCGGCGGAGCCGGGCGCGACATCGGTGGACATCATTTCCTTGCTCATGTTCGTGGCCGGAAGGCTAGCAGGCCATCGCCCGCGCACACAGGGCGCCGAGGCCCCGGCAGGCGTTCAACGGCCCTTGCTCGGTGGACACCCGCTGCTGGCTCCATTCACCCGGCACCAGATTGCCCCAGGCTCAGGCTATCCTGCCGCAGGCTCAAATCATGAGCCCGGGGTCGACCGGGTCAGCGCTGCGGCCCACGGCCCGCTCAGCGCATTCGCACTGGTGCACCCCGACCGCCCCCGCTCGGACTGAGCGCGCAATCCTCACCAGGCACCGGTCCCGTTGCCAGCAGCGATGTCAGGCACAAGCGTCGGGCAGGCCTGACCATCAACCCCGGTCGAACAGTGACCAGGATGGATCCTCCGCCTCCAGGCCCTGCATGATCTGCTGCATCCCCGCCAGCACCGTCTCGTACCGGACATCGCCGATGCTGGCCGCGATCGCCTGATCGATCTGGCCCAGGACATCAAACCCCCGGCGCATCGCACTGCCCTCCTGGAGATTGAAGGAAATCAGCCGGGAGCGCGAATCGCGGGGGTTTTCACGCGCCTCGAGAAAACCCATGTCCATCAGTTCCTGCACGGTTTTGCTGATGGACTGCTTGGTCACTCCCTTGCGCCGGGCGATCTCCGTGATCGTGGTGCCGTCCGGATCGATGTAGGCAAACAGACCAAGGTGTACCGTCTTGAGATTCGGCAATCCGAGTTGCTCGCTCAGCTCACGCAGCATCTTCACATTGGCCAGGCCACCCAGCCACACGGCGGCCAGCATCAGTGACCGCGTTCTTCGGCTGACGATCTCTTCTTTTTTCATTTGGTCAGTTCTGGTTGACAGAAATACAAGGCTTTGCTTGAATGACTTGGTCAGTTTTGGCTGACTATATGCAGGGACAAGCCAAACTGTCCAATCCACCCCAGTGAAGGAGCACCGCGCATGAAGATGAGAGGATGGATGTTCATCGGATTTTCGAAGGACTATCCGAAAGGCAAGATTGCGGCACGGACCTTCATGGACGAGGAGTGTCTCGTGTTCCGCACGGAATCCGGCCAGTTGAACATGGTGGAACCGTATTGCTCGCACTTCGGCGTCAACATGAAAACGGGCCGGGTCGCCAAGGAATACCTCGTCTGCCCCATGCACAGCCGCGCTTTCAATGGCGACGGCAGCTGTGTCAAAGCGGGACAGCGTTCGATCCGCAGCTATCCCGTTGCGGAGAACCGCGGTCTGGTCTTCGCGTGGTTCGACCAGCCCGGGGTTGCGCCGCAGTGGCCCGCGCCAGAGTTCCTCACGACATGCGGCCATCCGGACATCCTGTGGAGCCATAGCCGCCTGCTCAGCCTGCACCACCCCAGCGTGCCCATGGACAACGCCGTGGACCCGCGCCACTTCAAGGAAACCCACGCGATGTTCGGCAATGTGGTCGAAGAGGGACGTTTCCAGCCCGACGGCCACCGCGCCACCTGCACCATGGCCGTGGAGATGCTGCCCCCCCTGTCCACCGCCCTGCGCGTGAATTCGACCCGCACCACCACCTGGTTTGACGGCCCCCTGAACGTCACCCAGGAGAACCAGTCCGGCAGCAACATCTATCCCCTGTGCAACTTCCTGACGATCATCGAAGGCCGCCAGTGCCGGCTGACCCAGATCGGTATCGGGCGACGCTCGCTGAACCCTGTGAAATGGTTTCTGGACGGCATCGGTTATGTCGGTTCCCGCTACGCCACCTGGGAAGATACCGCCGTGTGGAACAACCGAAAGGTGCAGGATCCGGATCACTACAACCATGACACCGACAGGGCGCTGGCCCAGTTTCGGCAGTGGTTTGACGGCTTCGCCTACGAGACCGGGTCCGCGCCGGCGATCGCTGCCTGACCAGGCCCTGGCAGCCAGTCCCGACACAAGGACCGGACGCTCCTGACGCGTGCCCGCCACCGCCGGCCGCGAGGACATGCCCCCCACGCCTGCGCGAGGTATTCCAGGACACCCGCCAGTGTTCGCCCACCCCGCGCACGGCCTGGCGGCCGCTGACGGGAGTCCGCCTGGACGGCCGGCCTGTGGCGACCCCTTGTCCGGTTCCTGTAATCTGCCACCACATCGCGAGCTCGCCGGGGACCGGGGAACTTGCCGACAAGCTTCGCGCGGGCCCGACGCTCAGATCGCATTGCCATCGCCGCCCGAAATGGCCTGACTCACAGCACGAAACCGACTTCCATGGCGACAAAGCCTCTGCACTGCCGGCAATGCGGATCGACGCCCCTGCAACGCTCGCGACGCAGCGGCGGGGAAAAACTGCGTGGCTGGCTGACAGGAACACGCCCGTACCGTTGTCCGCGCTGCATGCGGCGCACCTGGCATCGCATCCGCTGGCGTGACAATCCAGGCCAGTTCCTGCTGCCGCGATTGCTGCTTCTGTCGGTGCTGAGCGGCATCGTCATGCTGCAGTTCCCCGCCTTGCGCCCCTCGCCGGCCTGGCTCGGCGACAGAACCCAGGCCAGCACGCAGCCACCGCAGACACCGGTGATGACCCGCGACACCAGACCCGCGTCCGTGCTGCCGCAAGCCGCGGACGGGACAGCGCCTGAGGACACCGGGGACCGGATCACCGACGCGCCAGCCCGCCCCGCCGGCCCCGGGATTGCGGTCACCCCGTCGCCTGCCCCCCTGATGCGCGCCGAAACTGAAGCCATAGCGGACGCCGAAAGTGAAAGCGAAAGCGGAAGCGGAAGCGGAAGCGGAAGCGGAGAGCTTGCGGCGACAGCGCCGGAGGCGGACGAATCGGGCACCGCCCCGCCGGCCCGCCCCACGAGCAGTCCGGCGCCATCGGCGCGCGCGACACCTGCGCCACGCTTTCGGCCGACAGCCAACGTGAACCTGCGCAGTGGTCCAGGCACCCGATTCCTGCGGCTGGCCCTGCTGACACCCGAAAGCCGGTTGCGGCTGCTGGGCCAGACCGAGGGCGACTGGGTGATGGTGACGGACGGACGGAACGAAGGCTGGATTTACCGCCCGCTGATCGCGCCGGAGTAAACGCCCGCCCCCCGGCTGGAATATCGGCCCGTGCGCGGCCCTGGACATCATCCACGCCGGCTTTGCCGTCCGAACCGCAGCCTTTGCGTCACCGGCAGCGGTGGATAAGCGGTCCGGTTCACCGCGCATGAGCTGGACGATGGGTTCTGGCCAGCCACCGGACAAGCTGTCAGATCGCCGCTTCCGCCACCTCAAAGCAAACCGGAACGTAGGGCGAAATCCGACCCTGGTGGTCACGTACCGCGAAATCCAGGCAGTCCCAGCCCGCCAATGGCATCTCGAGCCAGAGCACCACAAGGGTCAGCCGGAAACGGCGGCGGTTCTGCAGGGACTTCCCCTCCCCACCCGGTGTTCCCGAATCCGTCGGATTCTCGACTTCAACCTCTTCCTCTTCACCGCCCAGACGGACCCGCAAGGCGGCCACACCATCGCTGGACTCCGCCTCCAGCTCAAGGTCCACGGGCTCGCCCACCACAACACTGACCACCGCACCATCCGGTGACAGCAATTCGGGTGGTGACGGGTCCTCCGCGGGCAGGGGCTGCGATTGCGCATCCACCTGCGCCTGGGCGATGCTGACTCTGGCGCTGGCGGCAGGCGGCTCCTGTTCCTCTTCCGGAGCCTGCGAG
>JBFKIN010000228.1:0-4873 GCA_041632255.1 Oceanococcus sp.
CGCACGCCAAGCTCAGGGTGCAGGGGCGGCTGCTCTGGCAGGTAGCCCAGCAGGGCTCGCGCCCGCTCCGGTGCGCGGGCCATGTCGATGCCGCCGATGCGCACCTGGCCGCTGTGCGGCGCCAGGATGCCGGTGAGCATGCGCAGGCTGGTTGTCTTGCCCGCGCCATTGGGGCCCAGCAGGCCAAGGACCTCGCCACGGCGCAGTTCCAGGTTCAGTCCCTGCACCGCCTGATGGGGGCCGAAGCGCCGGCTCAGGCCCTGCGCGGATACGAGAATCTCGGCGTCGAGGTCAGTCATGGGCGCGGCGGCAGGGAGGGCAACATGCGGAAATTGAAGGGGCTAAGCTTAGTCAATTCGGGTGCCCGCGGCGATGCCCGGTCATGGTTGGGGAGGCCGCCAACAAAAATGCCCGCATCAGCGGGCATTTCGAAGATCCAGGAGGCAGGGCCTTACTTGATCTTGGCTTCCTTGAACTCGACATGCTTGCGCACCACCGGGTCGTATTTCTTGAACACGAACTTGTCCGGGGTGTTCCGCTTGTTCTTGTCGGTCGTGTAGTAGTAGCCGGTGCCGGCCGTGGATACCAGCTTGATCTTTTCGCGTACGGTCTTGGCCATGACTTATACCTTTTCGCCGCGGGCACGCAGATCGCTCAGCACGGCGTCGATGCCGCGCTTGTCGATGATCCGCAGACCGTGATGGGAAACGCGCAGGCGGACGAAGCGCTTTTCGCTCTCCACCCAGAAGCGTTTGCTCTGCAAAATCGGCAGGAAACGACGCCGCGTCTTGCGGTTCGCATGCGAGACGTTGTTGCCGGACTGGGGGCCCTTGCCCGTCACCTGACAGATGCGTGACATGATTGTGATCCTGAGAAGCTTGGCTGCGTCAACGACGCAAAGGGCGCGCTTTATAGCAGTTTCCTGAGGCGGCGGCAAGCGTCGCCTGGCGGGCCAGCCGGGCTGGCGGGCCGGCCGGGCCCGCTGCCGTGGCCCCCTCTGCCCGCCTCGCGCGGGGCTTTGGGGTCGGTCCGGTGGCGCGATGCCGGCCGGTGGCCAGAGCGGCTTCGCCGGCCCGGATCACAGCAAGCCCCGCGCAGCAAAGCTGACGCAGTTGCCGTCGCCGACCACGATGTGATCCAGCACCTGCACATCCACCAGCCCGAGCGCCTCGCGCAGCCGGCCGGTCAACTGGCGGTCCGCCACGCTGGGCTCGGCCACGCCGGAAGGGTGGTTGTGCGCCAGGATCACCGCGGCGGCATTATGGCGCAATGCGGCGCGCACCACCTCGCGCGGATGCACGCTGGCCCCGTTGACGGTGCCATGAAACAGGTCCTGGATCTCGATCAGGCGGTGCCGCGTATCCAGCCACAGGCAGGAGAACACTTCCTGGGGATGGGGGCGCAGGTGCCGGATCAGCAGGGCTTCGGCATCGCTGGGGCTGCTCAGGGTCGCGCCGCGCCGCCAGGGTTCGCGCAGTTCCCGCGCGGCCATGGCCAGGACGGCCTGCAACTGGGCGTATTTCGCCGGTCCCAGCCCGGGCGTATCGCAGAACTCGTGCTGGCTGGCACCGAGCAGGGCGCGCAGGCCGCCAAAGCGGATCAGCAAATGGCGTGCGAGATCCAGCGCGCTGTGTCCGCGCGTGCCGGTGCGCAGGAAGATGGCCAGCAGTTCGGCGTCGCTCAGCGCCTGCGGACCGCGCGCGAGCAGCTTCTCACGTGGTCGCTCGGCCAGCGGCCAGTCGGTGATCGGCATCTGCGGTTCCCCGGTGATTCCCGGTAGACTTTACGCACCGAAGCCTCAGTTCCGGACCTGTCATGAACATTTTGCTGGGCGTCAGTGGCGGCATCGCCGCCTACAAGAGCGCCGATCTGGTGCGGCGCCTGCGCGAGCGAGGCTGCGAGGTCCAGGTCGTCATGACCCAGGGCGCGCAGCAGTTCGTGACCCCGCTGACTTTCCAGGCGGTATCCGGCCGCCCGGTGCGCAGCTCGCTGCTGGACCCCGCCGCCGAGGCGGCGATGGGGCATATCGAACTGGCCCGCTGGGCAGACCGCATCCTCATCGCGCCGGCCACCGCAGACGTGATCGGCCGACTGGCTGCCGGTCTGGCGGATGACCTGCTCACCACCCTGTGCCTGGCCAGCACGGCGCCCCTGGCGCTGGCGCCGGCCATGAACCAGCAGATGTGGCAGGCCCAGGCCGTGCAGGACAACGTGGCCACGCTGCAGAACCGCGGGGTGGAAATCTTCGGTCCTGGCAGCGGCGACCAGGCCTGCGGCGAAGTCGGCCCCGGGCGCATGCTGGAGCCGCTGGAGCTGGCCGATCTGATCACCGGCGGCGCCACCGATGGCCTGCTCAGCGGTCTGAAGGTGCTGATCACCGCCGGTCCCACCCGCGAGGCGCTGGACCCGGTGCGCTTCCTGACGAACCGGTCATCCGGCAAGATGGGTTTCGCCCTGGCCGCGGCCTGCCAGGCGGCAGGCGCCGAGGTGGATCTGATCGCCGGCCCGGTCAGCCTGCCCACCCCGATCGGGGTCCGCCGGCACAACGTCAGCAGTGCGGACGAGATGATGGCCAGGGCCGATGCGCTGGTCGCCGGCCGGCAGATCTTCATCGCCACCGCTGCGGTGGTGGATTACAAGCCTGTGGAACAGCGGGCGCACAAGATCAAGAAATCGGCTGACACGATGGCCCTGAAGCTGGAAAAGACCGTGGATGTCCTGGCCACGCTGTCGCATCGCGAGCCTGGCCTGTTCACCGTCGGCTTCGCGGCGGAAACGCATGAGGTCGAGCGCTATGCACGCGACAAGATGCAGCGCAAGAACCTGGACATGGTCTGTGCCAACCAGGTCGGCGAAGGGCAGGGCTTCGATGTTGATCACAATGCCCTGACGGTCTACTGGCCAGGCGGCCAGCGGGAGCTGGGTTCCAAGAGCAAGCGCGCCCTGGCCGATGAACTGGTCGAGTTGATCGCCACCCGTTACGCGGCGGGCGCTTCCGGCATGGCGGACGAGGCCTGATTCGCAACCCACACCACGACAGACATGCACAAGATCCAATACCGCATTCTTGACCCGCGCCTGGGCGCGGAATTTCCTCTTCCGGCCTATGCCACCGATGGCTCGGCCGGCCTGGATCTGCGTGCCTGCCTGGACGCGCCGCTGGAGCTGATGCCCGGCCAGACCGAACTGATTCCCACCGGTATGGCGATCCACATCGGTGACCCGGCGCTGGCCGCAATGATCCTGCCGCGCTCGGGTCTGGGGCATAAACATGGCATCGTGCTGGGCAATCTGGTCGGTCTGATTGATTCCGACTATCAGGGCCAGCTCATGGTGTCCTGCTGGAACCGCGGTCAGGACGGCTTCCGCATCGCGCCTGGTGAACGCATCGCCCAGCTGATCTTCGTGCCGGTGATCCAGGCCGAGCTGCAGCAGGTGGATGAGTTCGCCGCATCGGACCGCGGCGAAGGCGGTTTCGGCCACACCGGGAGGCATTGATGGCGCTGAATTCGAAAGAGGCGATGAACGTCGCCCACGTGCTGACCGAGGCGCTGCCCTACATCCAGCGCTTCCGCAACAAGACCGTCGTGATCAAGTACGGCGGCAATGCGATGACCGACGAAAGGCTGCAAAGCGGTTTCGCCCGCGACGTGGTGCTGATGAAGCTGGTCGGCATCGATCCTGTCGTGGTCCATGGCGGCGGCCCGCAGATTGGCCAGCTGCTCGACAAGCTCGGCAAGAAGTCGGAGTTCATCGACGGCATGCGGGTGACCGATGCCGAGACCATGGATGTGGTCCAGATGGTCCTGGTCGGCCTCGTCAACAAGCGCATCGTCAGCCTGATCAACCAGCACGGCGGTCGCGCGGTGGGCCTGTCCGGCAAGGATGGTGGTCTGATTCGGGCCCGCAAGATTGACGGCCAGGAGGGCAGGGCTGATCTGGGCATGGTGGGCGAAGTCGATTCGATTGATCCCAGCGTGGTCAGCCGGCTGGATTCCGGCGGCTTCATCCCGGTGATCGCGCCTGTCGGCGTCGGGGGCGACGGTGCGACCTACAACATCAATGCCGACCTGGTTGCCGGCAAGATGGCCAGCGTGCTCGAGGCCGAGAAGCTGATGCTGCTGACCAATACCGCCGGGGTGCTGGACAAGTCGGGCGAGTTGCTGACCGGTCTGTCCGCGCAGCGGGTCAAGGAGCTGATCGAGGACGGCACGATCAGCGGTGGCATGCTGCCCAAGATCCAGTGCGCCCTGGATGCGGTCAACAGCGGGGTGCGCGCGGCCCACATCGTCGACGGCCGGGTGGAACACGCCTGCCTGCTGGAACTGTTCACCGACGAAGGCGTCGGCACCCTGATCAAGGGGCGCAGCGCCTGAGCTGACGGGCTAGGGGCGTCGGGTCAATTCCTGGAAACGCTTGAGGTCTCGCTCGAATTCGGCCGACACGCGATCCCGTTCGCCCTGCATCTTTTCCAGGGCCTCGCTGCCGTCTTCGACAGCCTTCTCCCACTGGCGGATCTGACCGGCCAGCCTGTCCGGCACCGGATCCTTGCCCTCGGCCCGCTGGCGCAGTGATTCCAGCGTGACCTGGCTCTGATTCACGGACTTCTCGGCCGAGGCGATGCGCGAGTCGAGGATGCCGAGCTGTTCATCCCGCCGCAGCAGGATTTGATCCTGGGTCGCATAGGTGCCGAGCAGAAAGCTGTCGTAACGGGCCTGTTCCTCGGCTGCGCGCCGGGCCTTCTCCGCGGCAGCTTCGCGCGCCCGACGCGCCTCGAGCTCTTCCGCAGTCGGCGGCGCATTGCGCTCGTTGATGACGATGCCGCGCTCGTTCAGCTCCTGTCTCTCCTGCTGGGCGTACTTGGGCGGAATGC
>JBFKIN010000229.1:0-4866 GCA_041632255.1 Oceanococcus sp.
CCTGCCAGGCCCTGGCCACGGCGATCGCCAGTCATGGCGGCCCACCCCGGCTGGCCGCTTGACGAGCCGCAGTTGACCCGCGGGGCAGGCTGAACTCACTGATCCGGTCGCGCGACCTGGCTGGCGGCCCGCCCTCGGGCGCGGCAGGAAGCGCTCAGCCGAACTCTCAGCGAGCCGGATACCCGGCCGCCAGGCGCAGGACCTGAACATAGCCGGACAGCGGCTGAACGGCGCCCTCACGGCGCAGCATCGCGTGGAGCTTGTGCAGGCGATAGAAAGGCACCGATGCCATCAGGTGATGCTCAAGGTGATAGTTGACGCCGAAAGGTGCCACGGTCAGGCGGGCGAGCCAGCCTGCCCGCGTCGTGCTGGTGTTGCGGAAAGGATCCGCCCCGGTTTCCGCACAGGCATGCTCGGCAATGGAACGAACCCGGAGAAACAGGCTGAAACTGCTGAGATAGGCCACGATCCAGGCACTGTAGGTCCACGCGGCATCAAAAACGGCGAGCACCGCCACCAGAGCCAGATTGCACACCAGCACCGGCAGGACGTGGCGCAGCCCCTCCATCAGGTCATCGCGCGCCCGACGGCCGTGATGCGGGCGGCGCCGGACATCTCCCGCTGCGTTGTACTCCAGCACCCCGAAGTCCATCGCCAGCAAGCCCACGATCCGTCGCAGACCGCTGAGCCCCAGTACGTCGCGCAACAGCTTGCGCGTCAATGAAGCCGGGCTGGCCGGAAACGGGGAGACAAGACAGAGATCGGGATCGTCCGGCGTGCCGGTGTGGCTGTGGTGGCGCCTGTGGTGCTTGCGATAGCGGGTCACGTCAGTCCACACCGGGTAGCCGCACAGCCAGTTGGCCAGCACGTCGTTGAACCAGCGGCGGCGAAACAGGGTCCGGTGTGCCGCCTCGTGGGCAAGCACGGCGAAACCCAACTGGCGCCCCCCCAGCAGGATCACGACAAGCACAAAGCTGAGCGGCCCCGGCCAGCGGGCCAGGCCACCCAGACAGGCCAGGGTGAATCCCCAGTTCCATGCCACGGCAGCCGCGCCGGCGAGATCGGAACGCGCTGTCAGGTCCCGCAGTTCCTCGCGGCTGAGCACGTCGGTCACTTTGCGGGGTTTACCTGATGACAGGGACGGCATGGTCAATGGGTCCGCTCAAGGCCCACCGATTCCGGCGGCCGCTGCAACTGGTAGACACGTTGCCAGATGGCCCTGCCGGCCTGATCGTAAGCCTTGACGCTGTCCAGGAAATCGTGCCGTGCCTGTTCGTCCACCAGCGGCGCAGGCAGCCAGGGGTCGAAGACCACCTGGCGGATCGCCTTGCCGCCCAGTACGAAAGCCTCACGAGCGGCCACATCCGGCTCCAGGTCATGGCAGCGCTGCAGCCAGTCCTCAAGCTGCGTGCGCAACTGCCGGTACAGCCGGTTCAGCGCCACCGTATCCCACAACCCGCGGATTTCGTCCTGCTGTTCCGGTGCCCAGTCACTGGTGACGAAGACACTGGCCTGGGCATCCAGGCCCAGGGTGTACAGTCGCCGTCGCAGCGCGGCAATGTCCTGCTCGATGTTGTCAGGGCGCAGGTGCAGACCCCGCCGGTATTCGCGAAAGCCCAGCATGTCCAGGGCGCGCTGGCGGCGGCGCAGCGCCGCACGATCGCTGCGCCCCAGCGCGCCGGTATGCACCGCGACAAAACCGCCATTCCAGGGCCGCAGACGCTGTTCGGCGCTACGCCAGGTCGCGACATCCCCGGCCAGTTCCAGCGCCTCCGGCCCCAGGCGATAGCTGCCTCGCCCGGCCGCTTCGATCAGGGACTCCGCCGACAGCCGCGCCAGGGTCACACGCACGTTGTTTTCCGTGAGTCCGAACAGGCGGCAGGCGGTGATGGCATCCTGCGCCGCCAGCGGCTCACCGTCATTGGCCAGCAGCAGGTCCAGAATCAGGTTCTTGGCTTTGGGTTTCACAAGACTTACATTACGCCTTGCCTCATATACTGGCAATCATTGTAATGTTTCGGGGATGTGCCATGACCGATGACCGCGTGCTGAGTGAACGGGATGGTCGCATCCTGACCCTGCGACTCAACCGACCGGCGGTGCGCAATGCGGTGGACGGGCCGACCGCCAGCGCGCTTGCCGAGGCCCTGAGGGCCTTCGATGCGGATACCGAACTGGATGTCGCGGTCCTCACCGGTGGGGAGCAGGTCTTCTGCGCCGGCGCCGACCTCAAGGCCATCGCGGGCGAGCCGGAACGGGCCAACCGCATCGCCGAAGACGGCGATGGACCCATGGGCCCGAGCCGCATGCAGCTGTCCAAGCCGGTGATCGCGGCGATCTCCGGCCACTGTGTCGCGGGCGGGCTCGAACTCGCCCTGTGGTGCGATCTGCGGGTGGCGGACGACACCGCCATCTTCGGTGTTTTCTGCCGCCGCTTTGGTGTGCCGCTGATCGATGGCGGCACCGTCCGCCTGCCCCGCCTGATCGGCATGAGCCGCGCAATGGACATGATCCTCACCGGCCGCCCGGTCCATGCCGCCGAAGCCCTCGATTTCGGACTGGTCAATCGGCTGGTGCCCGCTGGCCAGGCGATCAAAGCCGCTCAGGACCTGGCACGCCAGCTCAGCGCCCTGCCCCAGCAGTGCCTGCGCAACGACCGGGCCAGCGCTCATGCGCAATGGGGCCTGGATGAAAGCGCCGCCCTGCGCCAGGAATTCAATTTTGGCAAACGGACCCTGAGTTCCGGCGAAACGCTCGACGGCGCCGGCCGCTTCAGCCAGGGCCAGGGTCGCCATGGAAAACTGGAATGAGCCTTGCCCGGACATCTCGCGCCGCGCCCCGACTCGCTTGCCCACGAACTGAAACTGCAGAGGACGTCCGCATGCTGCCTGAACTGACCACGATGACCTACACCGCGGACGGCCGCATCGCCCGCATCACCCTGAACCGGCCCGAGCGCGGCAACGGCATCACCATGGATCTGCCCCGCGAACTGGCGGCTTGCGTGGAGCAGGCCAATCTGGACCCGGCCATCCACGTGATCGCGCTCTCTGGCAATGGCAGCGGGTTCTGCGGCGGCTACGACCTCGTCGACAGCGCCGAGCAACAGTCTCTGGTCAACACCGGCGACAGCTATCCGCCGGGCAGCGCCCTCGATCCGCAGGTGCAGCGGCGCAATCATCAGCCGGAGAGCAACTGGGATGCGACCATCGACTACCAGATGATGAGCCGCAACGTACGCGGCTTCATGTCCCTGTTTCACTCCGACAAGCCGGTGGTCTGCAAGGTCCACGGTTTCTGTGTGGCCGGCGGCACCGACATGGCCCTGTGCTCCGACCTGCTGGTGATCGAGGATGAGGCCAAGATCGGATATCCGCCAGCCCGGGTCTGGGGCTCACCGACCACTGCCTTGTGGGCCTACCGCCTCGGCATCGAAAAGGCCAAGCGGCTGCTGTTCACCGGTGACTGTCTGAGCGGCAAGGAAGCCGTCGAGTGGGGTCTCGCCATCGAGTCGGCACCGACGGACCGGCTGGACGAACGCTTCGAGGCCCTGCTCGCGCGCATCGCCCGCATGCCGGTCAACCAGCTGATCATGATGAAATTGTTGCTGAACCAGAGCCTGATGAACCAGGGCCTGCAATCCACCCAGATGCTCGGCACCCTGTTTGACGGCATCACGCGACACACGGCCGAGGGGCATGCCTTCCAGCAGAGCGCCATGCGTCAGGGCTTCAAGGCCGCTGTCCGGGAGCGGGACGAACCCTTTGGCGATTTCGGACTGTCCACCTTCAAGGGCTGACACAAAAAAACCGGGGACGCGAAAAGCGCCCCCGGCTCCGGACTGACACCCGATGGTTACGGAACGAAGAGCAGACCGGCGCCGTAAAGACCCGCGCACTCCTCACCCTCGCTCTGCAGTTCGGACTGTGAGATGGTCGTGCTGCCGCCAGCGGTCTGGATCGTGACCGTGTCATTCGCGTTGAAGGTCACCGTCGCGCTCGCGCCACCGCTGCTCAGCGTCAGCTGACCGGCGTCGAACAGCGTGCTGCTGCCCGTCACCAGCGGGCTTCCGGTGGCGATGCGGGCTGCGCCGGAACACTGCAACTGCTGGTCGATCAGATCATCCACATCGATCGAGTAGACGCCGTCGAGCGTAAACCCGCTGGCGGTTTCACCGACGACGAATCGACTGCCATCGCGGTCCGCCTCGCCGAAGCGGATGGCGAAGCCGAAATTGCTCCCGGAGAAGCCGACATTGCCGTCATACATCAGGAACAGCTGGGCTTCGTAGTCTCCCGACTGATGGTCCAGAGCATGTCCGCTGAGATTGAAGTTAAAGGTTGAATCGGTACTGAAGCCATCCTGCTCCGCGTGTAGCAGGAGTGTGAGCGGCGCACCGCCCTGACCCAGGGCGAAGTATTCGACGAAGGCACCTTCCTCTTCGACGACGCCGCTCCTGGTGACACCGTTGAACTGGAAGTAGTCATTCGAATTCTCGTCGTTCAGGCGGCAGTTGGTGAAACGGGTGCCGAACAGATCAAAGCCCTGGCTGGTGTAAGGAGAACCGACATCCACACCCATCTCCTCGATATCCGCCTGACTGCCGCTGTCGCACTGGCCATTCTGCAAGCTCTTCGCGCTCGTCGCGGCGCCGACGCTGGAGGCCGTGGCGACGATGCTGGAGACCTGTTTGGCCACGACCGCTGGCGAACCCAGATCGGTGCTGGGACCACTGTCGCTGGAACTGCAGGCCGCAAGGCTGATGGCCGCTGCGACAACGGCCAGGCCGGAGAACTTCAATGTCATCTGTCTTACCCCTGGGTTTTGATGTGCACGGCCGACGCGCGGGCTGTGCCCGACTCTGGC
>JBFKIN010000230.1:0-4843 GCA_041632255.1 Oceanococcus sp.
AGCACAATCCCGTGCGCATTTCCCGCCTGCCACCCGCATTTGACGGCTTTCGCCTGCTGCAGCTGAGCGATCTCCACCTGGATATCAACCCCGCCTATCCACAGGCCCTGATCAAGGCGGTGCGCGATCTCGACTACGAGGCCTGCGTGATCACCGGCGATTTCCGCGCGCGGACGTCCGGGCCGTCGGAACCCGCCATTGAAGCGCTGGCGCGGGTTAGACCGCACCTGCGCGGGCCGGTCTTCGCCATCCTGGGCAATCATGATTCGGTACGCAGCGTCCCCCTGATCGAGGCTCTGGATATCCGTGTGCTGCTGAACGAATCGGCTGCACTGGAGCGCGACGGCGCACGCATCCACCTCAGCGGCATCGACGATCCCCATTATTTCCGCTGCGACAACTTCGAAAAGGCCGCCGACGCGATTCCGTCCGACGAGGTCGCCATCCTGCTGTCTCACACGCCGGAGACTTACCGCAGGGCGGCGCATCTGGGCTTCGACCTGCTGCTGTGCGGGCATACCCATGGCGGCCAGATCTGCCTGCCGGGCGGCCTGCCCCTCATCACCAATGCCAACTGTCCGCGCCGCTTCTGCGCCGGGGCCTGGCGCTATCAGGGCCTGCAGGGCTACACCTCGGTGGGATCGGGCTCCTCGATGGTGGATGTCAGGTTCAATTGCCCGCCAGAGGTCACCATCCACAAACTGATCCGCGCACTCTGAATGCTGGCCTTTGCCCACGGCTTTGCTATCTTGGGCGGGGGACATCGCCAAGCTGGAGGGCAGCACACTGGCCGAACAGATTCCCGGCCCGCTGGGCCGGCCCAGACCCTGGCGCAGCTTCTGGGTGCGCAACTTACGGCCGGCGGGCACGCTGTTCGGCCTGTTTCTGCCGCGCCTGTTCGATCTGCTGATCGCCCTTGCCCTGCTCCTGCTCCTGTCGCCCCTGCTGCTGTTGCGGGCCCTGGCCGGACGGCTTCAGGCCGGTCAGGCGCTGGAGCGAGAGCTGCGGATCGGTCGCTACCGCACCTTGTTCGAGCAGCTGCGCTTTGCCGGCCCGCTGCCTGGAGGCGGCGCCGCCCTGCTCATCAATGTGCTGCGCGGCGATCTGGCCTTCGCCGGCCCGCGCCCGCTGAGACCGGAGGAATGCGCGGCGCTGCCGCCCGAAGCACAGCCACGCTTCGCCGTGCGCCCGGGCCTGGTGTCGGCTTACCGGGTGCAGCGCGGGACGGGCATCGCCCACGAGGCGGAGCATGTCAGCGACGTGGAATTCGCCTACGCCGAGAGTCTCAAGGGAAACCTCGGCCTGCTACTGCGCGGCACGGCGGTCAGCGCGCTCAAGGGCGCGGACCGACCGGCTCCGCCGATGCTGGATTTCTTCGGCATCGACATCGTGAACACCACGATGGACGAGGCCGTGGCCTGGATACTGGAGCAGGCCGGGGGCACTCAGGCGCAGCTGATGGCCTTCGTCAACCCCGACTGTCTCAACATCGCCTACACCCGCGAGGACTACCGCAGCGTGCTCCAGCAGGCCAGCCGGGTCCTGCCTGACGGCATCGGCATTCACGTGGGCTGTCGCCTGCTGGGCACCAGCCTGCGCGCCAACGTGAACGGCACAGACCTGTTCCCCCGCCTGTGCGCTGCAGCCGAGGCGCCTGAAGGACCCAGCCTCTTCCTGCTGGGCGCCCAGCCCGGCATTGCCGAGATGACTGCGCGCAACATGAAAGCGCGCTTTCCATCCCTGCGCATCGCCGGTACCCAGCACGGCTTCTTCAAGGACGAGGAGGAGGAGGGCATCATCAACCGCATCAATGCCTCCGGCGCCGGCATTCTTCTGGTCGCCTTCGGCGCGCCGCGCCAGGAACTGTGGCTGGCGCGGAACCGCGAGCGCCTGAAACCCGGCGTGATCATGGGCGTGGGCGGGCTGTTCGATTTCTACTCCGGGCGCATTTCGCGTGCACCACAATGGTTGCGCGAGCTCGGCCTGGAATGGACCTGGCGACTCCTGCAGGAGCCAGGACGCATGTGGCGCCGGTACATCATCGGCAACCCGCTGTTCCTGTGGCGGGTTCTGCGTCAGGCACGGGGCAGCGAAGGGGCCCGGGCATGAGCGGCGTCAGCCCGCCGCGAATCCTGTTGCTGGCGGACCGCGGCGGCGAGGAGCTCGCCGCGCTCTGCGGTCGTCACCCGATGGCACTGCTGACGGTGGCAACCCGCCCCTTGCTCGATCTGTGCCTGGACGATGTCCTCAAGCTCAGGCCGAAACAACTGGACATCATCATCAGCGCCCACAGCGAGGACCTGCGTCGCCACCTCGATGCCGGTGCCGCCCGCGACCTGGACCTGACGGTCCACCTCAGCCGGGGCGATGAAACACCGGCGGCCGTGCTGCGACGCGCCGGCGTGGACATCAGCCAGGATCTGCTGGTCCTGCGGGCGGACATGTTCCGGGTCGGCCCGCTGGAGGCATTCGTGCAGGCGGCGCGTGACCAGACCAATGATTGCGTCGCCGGCGTCATCGGCGGGACCGCGGCCGGACTGTGGTACTGCCGCGGCAGCACCGGCCTCGACAAGGTGCCGGGCTGGCCCCTCTCTGCGCCCGACGACAGTGCGCGCATCATCGAACTGACGGGCGCCTGCGATCCCCTGGACAGTCTCGGTGCCTTCCACCGCGTCAATCTCGCCGCCGTACGCGGCCGCTACCCGACCCTGAAGCTGCCCGGCCGCATGATTTCCGAACGGCTCCGGCTTGGCCGTGGTGCGCGCTGTGCCGCGCGGCCGCCGGCGGCCACCACGGTCATACTCGGCCAATCCGCACAGGTGCTGGCCGGCGTGCGGTTTGGCGGTGCCGTGGCGATCGGGGACGGGGTTCTGATCGACCGCAACAGCCAGGTGGAAGACGCGGTGCTGCTGCCCCACTCCTATATCGGCGCAGACGTGGAACTCTGCGGGGTCATCGTCAGCGGCAACACCCTGATTCACGCGGACAGCGGCAGCGAACTGACCGTGGTTGACGCTTTTCTGCTCGCCGACCTGAAGCGCCCGGAACTGTCGCAACGGCTGAGCGGTCCGCTGCACCGGCTGGCAGGGCTGCTGCTTCTGCTGCTGTCGGCGCCACTGTGGCCGGTGGCTGCCCTGGCCGCCCTGCTGCGGGATCCGAAAAACCCGCTGCCCGCCCAGGAACTGATGGGCAACCCTCCGGCCGCGCTGGCTGGCGTGGTGCGCCGCACGCCCTTTACCGCCCGGCAGTGGAACACGCGCATCCCGGTGCTGCGGGGGCTACCGCTGATACTTTCCCTGTTGAGCGGGCGACTCAGGCTGCTGGGTCCATCCCCGCTGCCTGTCGCGGAAGCGGAAGCCCGCGATCAGGACTGGCAGCACGTGCCTGACGAAGCGCCCGCAGGACTGTTCGGTCCCACGCAGCTGTTGCTGCGCCCGGAAGACCCGCTGGAGGAGCGCCTGCTCAGCGATGCGTTCTGCGTCCGTCAGCGGAGTCTGCGCGGCGATCTGATGCTGCTGTTGCGCGCTGCGGCCAGCCTGTTCGGGGCGCGGGCCTGGCGCCCCGCGGCGCCGTCGTGAGCGAAACCACCCTCGGCCCGGTGCTGCTGGCCGAAGATTCGATGGCCGAGCGACTGCGCCTGAGGGTCATCCTGGAGAAGGAGGGTTACCAGGTGCGCGAGGCCGAAGACGGTCAGGCCGCCCTGGAGCTGTTGCGCGAAGAGGACATCCCGCTGGTCGTCAGCGACTGGCAGATGCCGCGCCTCAGCGGACTGGAACTGTGCCGTCGGGTGCGTGGCGAGCTTGGCCGCGACAACTGCCACTTCCTCATGCTCACGGGGCGTGGCGCGCGCGAGGACCTGCTGGAAGCCTTTGCCGCCGGCACGGACGACTTCCTGACCAAGCCGGTCGATCGCGACGAACTGCTGGCCCGCCTGCGGGTCGGCCAGCGCCTGCACAATCTGCAGGCCGATCTCAGTCGCCAGTATCAACAGGTCCGTCAGGCGCTGGACAGCGAGCGCCAGGCACGCGCCCTCGTCGATGCCGATCTGGAAGCGGCCAGCCTGCTGCAACAGGAACTGCTGCCGGCCCGCTTCATGCGCCGCCGCGGCCTGGACCTGGCGCACCTGTTCCGGCCTGCCGCCGGCCTGGGTGGCGACATGCTGAACCATGTGGCGCTGGACGAACAGACGGTCGGCTTTTTTCTGCTGGATGTCTGCGGTCACGGTGTGGCGCCGGCTCTGCTGTCCTTCGCGGTGGCCCATGCGCTGGGCGAAATGTTCGCGGAGGCCCGGGCCAACGGCGAGGTGGCGCCGGAAAAGCTGCTGCAAAGCCTGAACCGACGCTTTTTCGACCGCTCAGGCAACGGCCGGTTTTTCACCATCGTGCTGGGCCTGATCGACCTTGGCAGCGGCCGCACGCGGATCTGTCAGGCGGCGCACCCCCCACCCCTGCTGCTGCGTGACGGCGGCGCGGTCGAGGAGGTTTCGGGCGGCGGCCTGCCGGTTGGCGTCTTCGAGCAGGCCGACTATCAGAGCACCGAGATCACCCTGCAAGAGGGCGAGTTGCTGGTCATCTACTCGGACGGGCTGACCGAATGCGAGAACCCGGCTGGCGAACAGTTCGGCATGCCACGCCTGAGCGCGCTGTTGAGCGCCCAGCGCGGGCACAGCCCGGAGCGCCTGCTGCAGACGCTGCAGGACAGTCTGATTGAATGGCAGGGCGGCGAGCAGCTGGAGGACGATCTGTCCATACTGGTGCTGGCCCGCCGCCCGGCAACCGACGAGCCGAGCCTGGAACTGGCGCTGCAGTCACGCAGCAACGAGATCGCCGACGCGGTCGACCAC
>JBFKIN010000231.1:0-4823 GCA_041632255.1 Oceanococcus sp.
GCCCTTTTCGAGCACCGTGGACGGATCATAGTCGTAGACGCCGATTTCCGATGCGCAGCACAGATGGTCGTCGTCGGTGATCACGTAGCGCGCAGGGCGCAGGCCGTTGCGGTCAGTGGCGCAGGCGGCGTAGCGACCGTCAGTGAAGACGATGCCGGCCGGGCCGTCCCAGGGCTCCATGTGCATGGAGTTGTATTCGAAGAAGGCGCGCAGGTCCGGATCCATCTGTTCGACGTTCTGCCAGGCTGGCGGGATCAGCATGCGCATGGCGGAAAACACGTCCAGACCGCCGGCGAGCAGCACTTCCAGCATGTTGTCCAGGCTCTGCGAGTCCGAACCCGAGAGCTGGACCAGAGGCCGGATGGGCTCGACGTCCGGAATGTACCGACTCGTGAACTTGCTGGCTCGCGCCACCGACCAGTAGCGGTTGCCCTGGATGGTGTTGATTTCGCCGTTGTGTGCGAGGAACCGGAACGGCTGGGCCAGGTGCCACTGGGGCAGCGTGTTGGTCGAGAAGCGCTGGTGGAACACGCACATCGAGGATTCCAGGTCGGCATCCTGCAGATCCAGATAGAACTCGGGCAGCGCGGCCGGCATGACCAGACCCTTGTACAGGATCACCCGGCAGGACAGGGTGCAGACGTAGAACGCGGGGTCCCGCTGTTCCATGGCGCGCTCGGCGGCGCGACGGGCGTAGAACAGGCGCAGCTCGAAACTGTGCGGGTGCAGGTCGTCCGGCGCGTTGACATACACCTGTTCGATGCGCGGCAGCGAGCGCAGGGCCTGCTCGCCGCAGGCCGACGCGTTGACCGGGACTTCGCGCCAGCCGGCCAGTTCCAGGCCCTGGGCCTGCAGGGCGCCGCGCATCGCTTCTCTGGAGGCTGCGGCGGTCTCGTCCTTGGTGTTCAGGAACACGTTGCCAACGGCGAAGTTCTTCGCCACCCGGATGCCGGCCTGCTCGCCGGCGCGGCGCAGGAAAGACTCCGGGTGCTTCATCAGCAGGCCGCAACCATCGCCTGTTTTGCCGTCGGCAGCCACCGCGCCGCGGTGGGTCATGCGGGCGAGGGCGGTGACGGCCGTCTCCACCAGCCAGTGGCTGGGTTTGTTATGGATGTGGGCAATCAACCCGAAGCCGCAGCTGTCGTGTTCAAATTCTGGGCGGTAGAGACCGTTGTGGTTCATGCTCACCTGCCATGAGTCGTGAATCGAGCCCCGCCGGCCGCCCGGCCACTGCGCGGGGGCGCTCGGGAATGTTTCGGGGGACCGGCAGGCTGGGCGCGGGGCGCCTTGGATGCCTTGTCCCTGTCGCGAAACGCCGGTTTCGCGATGCTTAGCCGGTCGATTATATGAAGCTCGATGCGGTGCAGCAAATATACAGGGCTGTCCTAATGCGTCCGGAGCCCTCTGCCGGCGAGACCCTACAGCCGGCGCGGATCGAAAATGCGCTCGTACTCGTCGATGGCGTAGCGATCGGTCATGCCCGCGATGTAGTCGGCCACTGTCCGATGCAGTCCGTAACGCTCAATCGCTTGCTGATGACGCGGAGGCAGCAGACGGGCGTCGCCGGTGAATGCTTCGAACAGCTCGGTGATGACCGTGCGGGCCTTGCTGCTGGAGCGGCGCACCCGGTAGTGGTGGTACAGGTTCTCGAACAGGTAGGCCTTGAGTTCCCGGGAATCTTCGGCCATGGCTTCGGAATAGGCGACGACCGGTTGGCCGGCGTTGCGGATGTCCTCGATCGTTTCGGGGCCCAGTTCATTCAGGCGACGGCGGGTTTCCTGGGTCAGGTCCAGGACCAGTCGATTGATCATGCGGCGGATCACCTCATGGCGCAGCGCCCGCTCGCCCAGTTGGGGGTATCGATCGATCACTTCCCGGTGGCACTGGCCAAACAGGCGGGTCTGTGCGAGGTCGTCGAGATCGAGCAGGCGGGCTCGCAGGCCGTCGTCCACATCGTGGTTGTTGTATGCGATCTCGTCGGCCAGGTTGGCCAGCTGGGCCTCGGCGCTGGGTTGCTGACGGGCCAGGAAACGCTCGCCGACATCGCCCAGCTCCCGGGCGTGCTTGCGAGAGCAGTGTTTGAGGATGCCCTCGCGCGACTCGAAGCAGAGATTCAGTCCGCTGAAATCGGCGTACTTCTCTTCCAGTTCGTCGACCACCCTCAGGGACTGAAGGTTGTGCTCGAAGCCGCCGTGCTCACGCATGCAGCCGTGCAGAGCATCCTGGCCGGCGTGCCCAAAGGGGGTGTGGCCGAGATCGTGGGCCAGGGACACGGTCTCGGTCAGATCTTCGTTCAGGCCGAGATTGCGCGCGATGGTACGGGCGATCTGGGCCACCTCCAGCGAGTGGGTTAACCGGGTCCGGAACAGGTCGCCTTCATGATTGACGAAAACCTGGGTCTTGTAGACCAGACGGCGAAAGGCGGTGGAATGTACGATGCGGTCGCGATCACGCTGGAACTCACTGCGCAAGGTCGGCGGTGGTTCCACATGCCGCCGGCCGCGGCTGTGCGCGGGGTCGGCCGCGTAGGGCGCGAGTCCGCCCGGCTCATGATTGGCAACAGGCATCCAGGGTCTGCTCCAGCAGCGCGTCGTCGTAGTCCGAGCTTAGCACTGCCTGACCCAGGGCCTGCAACAGAACCAGACGCACGCGGCCACGGGCTGCCTTTTTGTCGCCCTGCATGAGGTCCAGCATTGTCGTCGGGGACAGTCCCACAGGTGGTGTTGTTGGCAGGCCGGCCGCCGCGATCAGGGCACAGACCCGTTCGGAGGCCGCGCGATCGATCCAGCCATGGCGGGCTGAAAGATCCGCCGCCATGCACATGCCGACGGCCACGGCTTCCCCATGCAGCCAGCCACGGTATTGCTGGTAGGCTTCAATGGCATGGCCGAAGGTGTGGCCCAGATTGAGCAGGGCCCGCTGGCCCTTTTCGGTTTCGTCTGCGGCCACAATGGCCGCCTTGTGGCGGCAGGACTGGGCTATGGCGTGCCGCAGGGCGGCGTCCTCGCGGGAAAGCAGAGCGCCCATGTTGTCCTCGAGCCAGGCGAAAAATTCCGCATCACCGAGCAAGCCGTACTTGATGATTTCCGCCACGCCGGCCTGGAACTCCCTTTCGGGCAAGCTGTCCAGCGTGTCCAGATCGGTGATGACGACTGAAGGCTGGTGGAATGCGCCGATCATATTCTTGCCGCGGGGATGGTTGACCGCAGTCTTGCCGCCGACCGATGAGTCCACCTGCGACAGCAGGGTCGTGGGAATTTGCACCAGTTCAATGCCGCGCTGGTATATCGCCGCGGCAAACCCGGCCAGGTCGCCGACCACGCCACCGCCGAGCGCCACTACTGTGCTGTCACGCCCCAGACGCTGTTCGAGCATCACGTCCAGCAGGCGCTCCAACTCGGCCAGCGACTTGTGCTCTTCGCCGTCGGGCAACAGATGAACAAGAGGGTCGCGATTCAGCGCTTGACGCAGTCGGGCCAGATACAGCGGAGCCACGGTGACATTGCTGACCACGATCAGCCGGCCCTCGCGGACATTCGGCGGGTACAGCGCCGCCTGCGAGATCAGCTTACGGCCGATGTGGATCGAGTACTGCCTGTCGGGCAGTTGGACGGAGACTTCAGTGTCGCTCATGAACCTGCAGATACTCGTTGATTTGTTGGTCTATGCGGCCGGCCATGGCGCGGGCCGATTGGGCACGGCTGGGTACGACGATGTGTGCCACAGCCCGGTACAGCGGATCGCGGATCGCCATCAGCTCCTTGAGTTTTTTCTTCGGGTTGCCTTCCTGAAGCAGTGGCCGGTTGCTGCTTTTGCGGGTGCGGCGCCATTGCTGTTCGACTTCGCTGAACAGGTAGATGACCAGACCACGTTCGCTGAGGCGACGGCGGTTGGCGTCGCGCATCACCGCGCCGCCGCCCGTGGCGAGCAGGATGTTGTCGCGCAGGGTCAGTTCGTCGATCAGCAGTTCCTCCCGCTCGCGGAAACCGGCTTCTCCTTCCTTGGCAAAGATGAAAGGGATGTCGACGCCTGTGCGACGTTCCAGCTCATGGTCGACATCAATGAATTCCAGCCCACGCAAACGGGCCAGCTGCCGGCCCACCGTGGTCTTGCCGGAACCCATGGGTCCCACCAGAAATAGCTTGTTTGCGCTCAATGAAAAAGGGGCGAGTCGTGACTCGCCCCGTTTCGGCGCGCCCGATCTCGAAATGATTCAGATATCGAGATTATAGGGCGCTTAGGCGTTTTGGGCTCAGTTCGCCTGGATGCCCTGGCTGAGAATCTTCGGCGTGACAAAGATCAGCAACTCACGTTTGTTGTTGCTCACCGACCGATTCCGGAACAGATAGCCGATCAAAGGGATGTCGCCAAGAATCGGCACTTTGCTGATGTTCTCGCTGCGATCCTGTTCATAGATCCCTCCGAGGACAACGGTTTCGGCGTTGTTGACCAGAACCTGGGTGGTGACGCTGCTGGTGTCGATCGCCACTGCACTGCCGCCGCTGGCCTGCGGCACGATTTCACCACGGCTGTCCTTGGACACTTCCAGGTCCATGATGACCCGATTGTCCGGGGTGATCTGCGGGGTGACTCGCAGGGCCAGAACGGCTTCCTTGAACTGGGTGGTAGCCGTGGCCACGCCGGTGCCACCGGAAGTGAAGGGAATTTCCTCACCCTGTTCAATGATGGCTTCCTTGCCGTCTGCCGTCACGACCCGCGGGTTGGAGATGACCTCCCCCTTGCCTTCGGCCTGGATGGCGGACAACTCAAGATCGACCAGGAAATCCGAGCCCAGGATGGACAGGGCATAGCTGGGCACCCGC
>JBFKIN010000232.1:0-4807 GCA_041632255.1 Oceanococcus sp.
GGCATAGGGCATGGCCAGGCTGTCCGGGCCCGGCCGGGAATGCCCGCGATTGTGCAGGCGCCCGTGAACATCGGCCTGGCCGAGGACCCGTTCGCAGGGTTCGCCGCTGCGCGTCGGCCAGCCTGACCAGAGCATGACCCGGCTGGCCCCGGCATCCGCCACCACCAGATCGCCCTGCCAGCAGGCCACTCCGTGAGGCCACACCATCCCGCGGGCATCCAGCTCGGTGCCGCCGTTTTCGTCACGACAATCCATCCGGGACTGACCGAGAACCAGATCAGCCGGCTGGCCGTTCGATTCGGGCAGCGCGCGCCAGATCAGCACCCGCCGGTTGCCGGCGTCTGCCACAACCAGCCGCTCGCCGTCGCTCCAGAGTCCGCTGGGCCAGAACAGGGTGTCCGCGGCCGGACGGCCGCCCCGATTGGACTGCACCGCCTCGAAGTCGGTCTGGCCGAGGACGAGGTCGGCCGCCTGGCCCGGCGCATCAGGCGCCTGGCGCCAGATCAGTACACGGTGATTCCAGGAGTCGGCCACGGCGAGCCCCGCGGCGCCGAAACGACTCAGCCCGACCGGCATCCACAGGCTCGCCGGACCTGGCATCCCCCCGCCATTGGGCTGATCGCCGCGCGCGTCAGCCTGACCCAACCAGCAATCCGCCCGCGCGGACCCGGCGGCAAAGCGCAACAGTCGATGGTGACCGGTATCCGCCACCCACAGGGCGCCATCCGGCAGGCGACACAGACCTCGCGGTCCGAACATCTGCCGCTCCGAGGCCTGTAATGGCTCGCAGCCCAGCGGCGTCGCATCGGCCATCGCGGTGTCGCTCATCAGGCTCACGAGTGCGCTCCAGCGAAGGGACTCACGGTGTCATCGGGCATGCTGGGCAGGGCGCCGCCGCCAAGCTCCCGGATCTCGACCAGTTCCGGGCAGGCCGCCCGGATCGCCCGGACCACACCGGCGGTCAGCGTGATGGCCGAGGCCGGGCAACCCTCGCAGGCACCGGTCATGCGCAGGAGAAGGGTGTCCGGCGGCCGAATCTCGACGATTTCCACATCGCCGCCGTGGGCGTGAAGTAGCGGACGCACCGGCCGCAGGGCCTCGGCGACGCGTTCATCCAGCGACGCGCGCAACAGTCCGAAACGGCGCAGCACGGCGTAGATCACCGGATCGGCCGCCAGCTCGCGCAGCAGCGGCTCGAGACCGGGCTCCTCGCGCAGACGGGTCAGGGCGCGCTGCCAGGCTTCGCGCTGCAGACGATCCGTTCCCTCGCGCAAGGACATCAGCTGCTCGCGCTGCGCGTCATCCCAGCCGTCGGTGCCCCGCTCCAGCGCGTCCAGTTCCCGCAGCAGTGTGTCCAGGTCGAAACTCACAGGCCGTGCTCCTGACGGTTCCGGGCGACCAGTTCAGCCTTGTCCTGCTGGCCATGCAGGCGGAACAGTCGCTCGGCGACGGCCATGGCCTCGCCGGCCCGGATGCGAGAATCGAAATCCACCGCTTCCGCCGGCAGATTGGCCAGACAGTTGCCCAGATTCGCCATGGTGTTGGCGTATTCGACCGGCGCGTCGCGCTCATTGCGGATGCGCAGGGCCTCCTCATAGGCCTTCAGGGCGCGCAGATTGTTCTCCAGCGGGTGACCCGAGGCCGCGTATTGCAGGGCATTGCCCAGATTGTTCTGCAACATCGCGTACTCGCCGGGGTGGGCTTCGGGGTCCAGTTGCCCCAGCGCGGCCTCGAAGGCCTGCACGGCCATCGCCTCGGCCATGCGCGCACCGGGCTGGCCAGGCCCGAGCGACAGATAGGCGGTGGCCAGGTTGTTGTGCAGCAGGGCGAATTCCAGCGGATGCGTTGCGGCGCCGAAGACCCTCAGGGCGCTCTGATAGGCGGTGATGGCGGCCTGGATCGGGGCACGGTGCGCGGCCGCCAGGGACTGCAGGATGAGGCCCAGACTCATCTGTGCGGCCGCCTGCTCTTCCGCGCTGCCATCAGTCAGGGCCGGCAGGGCGGCTTGCAGCCGGTCCCGGGCCTGTTCCAGCACGGCCGTGTCGGCAGCCGGGTTCAGACTCATGGCCGCTGCGCGCGCCACCTCGACGCGGGCCTGATCCAGCGGCCTTCGGCACCATTGCAGGGCCTGGTCATACAAACGGTCGGCCAGCGCGTACTCGGCCGGACCGCGGGCTGAGCGCTCCATGCCCTGGGCCAGTTGCAGCAGCATCTGCAGCTTGTCCTGTGGCGCTGCATCGGCCCTCTCAACAGCGGCCAGCGCCGCCTCATACTGACTCTGGGCCATGTCCATCAGGCTGCCTCCAGCCGCGTGCGAAGCTCCTTCGCCAGCCGCCCGGCGAGCCGGCGGGCCGAGCGATCGACTGCGGGGCTCAACTCCAGCCCCAGCGACAGGTTCCCGGCTTCGATCAGGAAAACCCGCACCCGGCCGGGAAAATCCTCGCGGTACAGGCGCTGCCCGATCGTCAGGGCATCATCCCAGCGCAGGGCATGGGAATCACGCGGCGGCTCACGACGCGAAACGAAAGCCTCGCCCGGCAGTTCATGAATGCTGCCCGGCTCCTGACCGCCGCGACTGGCGTCAAGCAACAGCAGTTCATCACAGCCGCGCGCCTGGAACATGACAGCCAGGCCATCGGTGGCCGCATCGTAGAGACGCAAGCCGGCCTGACCGGACAGCGCGGGATCCTGCCTGAGCAGGCGCAGCACGGCCGGCCCGGCGCCGTCATCGCTCCGGTTCAGGTTGCCGCAGGCGATCACCGCAATCATGCGAGGCGGAACCGGGCCAGGCTGCGCCCTGTCACCGCATCCTGAGCGTGCACGGTGCAGACCAGACAGGAATCGAAGGAACGGGCCACGTGGCCCACCTCAACCGGATCCTCCTCGCGGGCGATCGGCGTGCCGATCAGGGCCTCTTCGATGGGTCCGCGCCGTCCTTCATCGTCGCGCGGCCCCACGTTCCACGTGGTGGGGGCGATGATCTGGTAGTTGTGGATGCGACCGTCGCGCACTTCCAGCCAGTGGGCGAGCGCGCCGCGGATTGCCTCGGTAGCGCCGAACCCGACACCGTCCCGCTCGACCGGCTTCTGATACCAGGGCTCATCGAGGTGGAACTGCGCCAGGCAACGCTCGGCTTCGCGGTACAGCTTGACCGTCTCGTGCAGGCGGGCGAAATGACGCAGCAGCACGCTGCTGCCGCCCATCTTCGTATACATGTCCAGCAGCAGCGGATCGTGGTGCTGCCAGTCAGCCGTCTTGGTGCTGCCGGCCACCAGTTGCCGGGCCAGCGGGCCGGCTTCAAGGCGACCGAGCTCGGCGTGGAGCACCGAAGTGGCCCAGGAATAGCGGCCGTCAAAGTCCTGCGTGTTGTCCTGGGTCGGCGTGGTCACGCGGTCGAAGGGGTGCACGGACTGCACGCCCTCGTCATACCAGGCCCGACTCATGTTCTCCCGGACCTGCTCCTGCTCCATCGGCAGGTGACGGCCTTGAACGCCATCGAAGATGCCATTGCGCATGATCAGGGCCGCACTGCGATTGTCGATCGCGGGTTGCTGGTAATGGTCCTCGTGAGGCAGGTATCCCCAGGAGAAGAAACGTTCCAGGCCACCCCCATAACGGTCCAGGCCGATGTCCAGGCCCATGCGCCAGTAAAGCCCGAGATCGGACTGCGCGTGAGCCGGGGACTCATCCAGCCAGGCCTCGAAATCTTCGTGGCTGCGGATTTCCTCGTAACGTTCCATGCTGCAGCCCAGCAGGACAGGCTCGATCCAGTTGCGCCGGAAGTACTCCAGGATGGCATAGGCACGGGTCACGTCGGTCAGGGTGGGGGCGCACATGACCCCGCCCGGCACCATGAAGCTGGAGTGCGGCCATTGACCGCCAAACAGGGCGTAGATTTCCACCGGCTTGCCAGAAATGGTCACGCCAATCTCGTAGTGCCGCCCGGTATAGGCGGTCCAGCGCTCACAGGCCTCCTGGTAGAACGGGCTGGCCTTGTAGTTGGGATTGGTCAGGTCAATACCGAACAGCGCGTAATGATGGCGCGGAATGCTCTGCAGGCTTTCGGCCAGCTGGCCGAGGTTGCGGGCCAGGATCGCATTGCGCGGCACCTCCGTGCGGAACAGCGTGTCCAGCGCCCAGGCGGCGCAGGTCAGGTGCGAGGCGCCGCAGATGCCGCAGGTCCGCGGGGTCACGATCAGGCCCGCCTGCGGGTCCTTGCCACGCAGGATCACCTCGAATCCGCGGAACAACTCGGCGCTGGTCCAGGCATCGACCACCACCCCGTCGCGAATCGCGACCCGCACGTCCAGGTCGCCCTCGACCCGGCCGACCGGCGAAATGTCCAGAGTCTTGACTTTGCCCATGTTCAGATCACGAAGATGTCGTCTTCCGCCCAGGCCGGTGCAGCGGCCTTGGCGGCGGTGGTCAGCTGCACATAGCCGGCCCGATCCAGGCCCTGCGGGAGGTCCCGGGGGATGCCCATCACGGTCTGGCTCTTGAATACGGTGCCCGGGGCCAGATCGAAAAAGGGAAACTCGGGCTCGGTGCAGCCGATGCAGGGCATGCCGGCCCGGGTCTTGGATGACTGTCGGTTCCAGAGGATGCGATTGCAGGGCGACCGGGTCATCGGCCCGCGACAGCCCAGGTCATAGAACAGGCAACCCTTGCGCTGGGCGAACTCGGTGGCGGACACCTTGTAGGTGTAATGCATGTTGCGGGTGCAACCGGTCTGGGTGAAGCTTGCGAAAAAGGTCAGCGGTCGCTGCAACTCATCCAGGTCGATCTGCGCCGCCTGACCACTGGCCAC
>JBFKIN010000233.1:0-4804 GCA_041632255.1 Oceanococcus sp.
ATCCGTCGCATACAGCCGGCAACCGCTGAGCAATTTCTTGGCCCTGTAGAGCGCCACATCCGCGCATCGCAGCAATTCATGCGAACCCTGCCCGTGATCCGGGAACAGGCTGATGCCGATGCTGCCATTCATCGCGAAACGGACGCCCGCTGCCTCAATCGGGTGGCGGATCTGCTGCTGCAGGCTCCGGGCGATTTCCAGCGCCTGTTCCGGTCCGGCCACATCAGTCTGCCAGTAGGCGAATTCATCACCGCCGAGACGCGCCAGCACTCCGCGCTGACCCAAGTGCTGATTCAGACGCCGCCCCATCGCGACCAGCAGTTCATCACCCACGTCGTGCCCCAGGGTGTCATTGATCTCGCTGAAATGATCCAGATCGATGATCATGAGAACGCCGGTGCAGGAATCACTCTGCGCGTCGATCAGCTCACGCAATAGGACCCGGTTCGGCAGACCCGTGAGACCGTCGTGACTGGACTCATGGCGCAAACGCTCCAGGAGTTCGCGCCGCTCCTGTGACTCGTACAGCATCGCAACGACATCCGCGACAGAGGCGGCAAACTGTTCTTCGTCCAGCGTCCATTGCCGCGCAGGGCCGGTGTGTTCGTGGCAGATCACCCCAACAGTGCGCCCGCCGCGGCGCACCGTGGCGTCCAGCAGCGAACTGATGTTCCGCGGCGCCAGATAGGATTGTGCGAATTCGCTGGTGCGGGGATCGCGCAGGGCGTCCGACGCCGCCACCGCGCGCCCGCTCGAGAGCGCTTCGAAATAGCGCGGGTACTCTTCAGCGCGCAGTTCCTCGCCGGACTCCTCGCTGTCGCTGCTCGCCAGATACAGGCATTGACAACGAAGCAGGTCTTTTTCCGGGTTCAACCGCCAGACGGCGACCCGCTCTACCGCCAAGGCCCGCGACACTTCCCGGGTCAGGCGAGCGAGGGCTTGATCCAGCGGCAAGGTATCCAGTCGATCCCGGGCCAGAAGCTGGAACAGCGCCGCCTGCTGATCATGCACACGACGTTCCAGAGCCAGATGTTGATCGATCTTTCGCAACACGCCGCGCAGGCGCCGCGGCTTGCCCGCGTCCGTGCGGTCTATGCGCGCCTCGACAGAAAACCAGTGCAGGTGGCCATCGCCCCCCATGATCCGCAAGTCATGCTGGACCAGCTGCCGGCTTGCCTTGCGCAGCTGCTGGCGCAACTGTTTCAGATCGGCGGGATAGATCCGATCCAGAAGCGGCCCTGCACGACCGTCAAAGCGACTGGCGCCGAGGCCGAAAAGCTGGAGCAGTCCGGCCGACAGCGCAATGCTGTTGTCGTCCAGACCCAGCTCGAATCCGCCGGGATGAGCTTCCGATTCCCATTTGGCGCCAGCCATTGCACCTGCCATACCGCACTCCTCGCCTCCCCCGCTCGGCCCAAGCCCCCGCATCCTGACACGGCCCGCAAGCGACTGTCGAACCAGGCAGAAGGAACGGCTTAGCCTGCGAGCCGCGCTTCCGGGACGGGCCTCGCGGGCTGCGCGCCGGGCCGCCGCATGATGCGTTCACCCGCCGCCCCGACCGCCACTGCGTTTCTGCAGAGACTGTGCGGACCCGCGCCCACGCCGCAGCGGAATCCTGGCCGCACTGACGCCAACCGCCCCCTGGAGTCAGCCCGCACAGGAACGCCGGGACGGCTGCGCTAACTGAAGACCTGATTCTCGCGCAATCCGAACCAGGCGATCACCGTGCCCAGGCTGGCTGCAACGGCGGCCCACAGGTACAGGGCATCCGGCGACTGCCAGTCCCAGATCAGGCCGGACAGGGCCGCTCCAATCGCACCGCCCAGACCGAAGCCCACCGACACGTAGAGAGCCTGCCCCCGCCCCTGCAGCCGTGCCGGGAACAGGCGATGGAGAAAATGGATCGCACAGGCGTGAAACACGCCGAAGCTGGACATGTGTAAGGCCTGCAGGAAGAGCAGGCCCGGCATCCACTCGATGCTGATCGGCAGCATGCCCCAGCGCAAGGCCGTCGATGCCAGGGCGAAAGTCATCATGGGCCGGGCGCCAAAACGCTGGATGAGCGCCCCGGTGTAAAGAAAGATCCAGATTTCGATGACGACGCCAAAGGCCCACAGCAGGCCGGTAATGCCCTTGCCGTACCCGTAATGCTCCAGGTACAGGGAAAAAAAGCTGTAATAAGGCGCGAAGCTGAGCTGCGACAGGAAACAAACCGCCAGCAACGCCACGACTACCGGCCGCCGCAAGGTCACCCAAAGCCCGTCCCCTGCCTGGGCGGCGCCGTCGCCGGCAGGCGGCGCCGGCAGCATCAGCGCCACGACTGCCATCCAGCCGATCAAACCGAACATGATCCAGGGCAGCCACTCCAGGCTGACCCGGTCGAACAGCAGGCCCAGGCCGATGACGGCGGCAACGAAGCCCACGCTGCCCCACAGGCGCACCCGGCTGTAATCGCCCCCGGTCCGCAGCAGGTGCGTCAGCGTGAGCGCCTCGAACTGGGGCATCGTCGCGTTCCAGGCCAGATTGAACAGGATGATGGCAGCAACCATCTGGGCGAAGCCATCGGCCATCGGCACCGCCAGGAAGCTCAGCATGGAGCCCACAGTCGCCAGCTGGATCAGGCGGAGTCGCTGCCCGCTGCGGTCCGCCACCCAGCCCCAGAACAGCGGCAGCACGATGCGCATGGCGCCATGGACGCTCAGCACCGCCCCGATCTGCGCGGGACTGTAATCGCGCGCCGCCAGCCACAGACCGAAATACGGCAGCATGGCGCCGAGCACGCTGTAGAAGCCGGCGTAGTAGCTCGCCAGTCGCCGGTGCAGCCGAGCGGCCGACAGGCCGTCGGCCGGTTCAGGAATCAATGTTGCCGGGAATCGGCTGCGGACGGGGGCTGACGTCGCCGTTCTGGGCCCGCTGACGCAGGGCGTGATCGATCAGAACCAGCGCCAGCATGGCCTCGGCGATCGGGGTGGCCCGGATGCCCACGCAGGGGTCATGGCGGCCGGTGGTGCGAACCTTGGCCGCCTCGCCGGCGGCATTGATGGTGTCGCCGGGCACGATGATGCTCGAGGTCGGCTTCAGCGCCATGCGCGCGGTGACGTGCTGCCCGGTGCTGATGCCACCAGCCACCCCGCCGGAGTGGTTGCTGCGGAAACCCTGCGGGGTCATTTCATCGCGATGCTCGGAGCCGCGCTGCCCAACCACCTCGAAACCGTCGCCGATGGCCACCGCCTTGACCGCGTTGATGCTCATCAGAGCCGCCGCAATATCGGCGTCCAGGCGGTCGAAGACCGGCTCCCCCCAGCCCGCTGGCACTCCGCTGGCTTCCACGTAGATCTCCGCCCCGATGGAATCGCCATCACGGCGCAGGCCGTTGATGTAGTCCTCCAGTTCCGGCACCTTGTCCGGTTGCGGGCAGAAAAAGGGGTTGGCGCTGACCGCATTCCAGTCCTCGAACGCAAACCGATAAGGCCCCATCGCGGACAGACAGCCACGGATCGTGATCCCGTGGCGCTCCCTCAGCCATTTGCGCGCCACCGCGCCAGCGGCCACCCGCACCGCGGTCTCGCGGGCCGAGGAGCGACCGCCGCCGCGGTGATCCCGCCGGCCGTACTTCTGCATGTAGGCGTAATCGGCGTGATTCGGACGGAACACGTCCTCGATCTTGTCGTAATCGTAGGAACGCTGATCGGTGTTCTCGATCAGCAGCGCGATGGGCGTGCCGGTGCTGAGCCCCTCATGCACTCCGGACAGTATCCGGACCTCATCGGCTTCCCGGCGCTGCGTCACGTAGCGCGAGCTGCCTGGCTTGCGACGGTCGAGATCCTGCTGGATCTCGTCAACGCTGATCGCCAGACCGGGTGGACAGCCGTCGATCACGCAGCCAATGGCCGGGCCATGTGACTCGCCAAAACTGGTGACACAGAAGGATTTTCCGAAGGTGTTGCCGGACATTTCAGGGGGCACTGCTCAGTTGTTCGCGCGTAATGATAAAGACCCCGTCCCCGCCATGCTCGAATTCGGGCCACGCGAAGGGCAAATCGGGGCGGGCTTGCAGCAGCGCCGATGCGGTGGCGCCGACCTCGCAGACCAGAATCCCGCCCGGCTTCAGATAGTCAGGCGCCTCGTCCAGCATGCGCAGGACCAGCGCTAGGCCATCGCCCGGGACTTCCAGGGCGCCGCGCGGTTCGTGACCGTATTCCGCGGGCAGTTGCGCAAACTCGGCAGAACTGACGTAGGGCGGATTGCTGACGATCAGGTCATAACGCCGGCCAGCGCAGGGCTCGAACAGATCACCCTGCAGCAATTCCATTCGCTCATCGAGATGATGCAGGGCGCGATTCTCCCGGGCCAGCTCCAGGGCCTCGGCGGATAGATCGGAAGCGTCGATCCGGGCGTCGCCGAAGACGTGCGCACAGGCGATTGCAATGCAGCCACCACCGGTGCACAGGTCCAGCACCCGCTGCGGCTCTGCCGCCAGCCACGGCGAGAAGCCCTGACCGATCAGCTCGGCGATGGCCGAGCGCGGCACCAGGGCCCGCCCGTCCGCCTTGAACTCCAGACCGGCAAACCAGGCGCGGCCGCTGATGTAGGCCAACGGCAAACGCTCATCGCGTCGCTGCTTGATCCAGCGCAGCACTCTGGCCCGCTCATCCGAGGTCAGGATGGCGTCGAGGTAAGGAGCAGGCAGGTCCAGCGGCAGATGCAGACACTGCAGCACCAGCGCCGCGGCCTCGTCGAGCGCGTTGTCCGTGCCGTGGCCATAGCACAGCCCGGCAGCCTCGAACTCGCTGCAGGCCCAACG
>JBFKIN010000234.1:0-4801 GCA_041632255.1 Oceanococcus sp.
GAGGCGTTGGCACGCTTGTTGCCAGCGCGTTATGCCAAGACGGAACGCAGCGAGGTGACGCTTGAAACCCTGGATTAGGCCGGCAGCGCTGGGCCTGTGCGCGGTGCTGATCAGCGCCTGCGCCGGCCTGCCCTCGCCACGCGGCTCCGGCCCCGCTGCGGAAAAACCCGTGCTGCCCGAGGATTATGCGCGCGCGCTGGCCCTGCTGGAGCGGGAACAATGGGTCGCGGCGGAACAGGCTCTGCTGAACTACGCCGGCGCCCACCCGGGCATGAGCAGTCCACAGGTCAATCTTGCCCTGCTGTACAAGCGGACCGGCCGACATGATGAAGCCCGCGCCGCGCTGCAGAAAGCCCTCACGATCAATCCCAAGCAGGCAGCAGCGCACAACCAGCTGGGCATCTACGCGCGCGAGGCCGGCGATTTCAAGGCGGCGCGCCAAGCCTATGAAACGGCGATTCGCAGCAACCCGAACTACGCCAACGCCCACCTCAATCTGGCCATCCTGCTTGACCTGTATCTGCACCAACCCGGGGCAGCGCTGACCCATTACCGCCACTATGCCGAGCTGATCGGCGAGGACGCGATGGACCAGACGGTCAAGAGCTGGATCGCCGATGCCGAACGCCAGGCCAAGGAAGGATAGACATGTCGTTTTGCAGCGCAACAATCCGCGCACTATCATATGTGGCGCTGGCCTCTGCCTCCGGCCTGCTGCAGGCCCAGCAGGGTCAGCAGAACCAGCAACCGGTGGAGTTGGGCGGCACCACCATCATCGGTGACCGGGAACTCCCCATCGGTCTGTACATCTCACCCTGGCGCAGCGCCGATCCCGAGTCCGGCATCGACCGACCGTCGCGCTACCTGGATGTGGGCACGCAGCCGCTGGACCCCGAGGTCTTCCGGCGCCAGGTGGAGTACCTGGACGCCCTCGACGCCGCCGCGCGGCGCAAGTAGTCAATCAAAGGAAAGCTCATGGATGTCATGACGAATGTGATCCGCTTCTTCCAGGAAGGCGGGCTGTTCATGTACCCGATCGTCGCGGTGCTGATTCTTGGCCTGGCCATCGCGATCGAGCGCGCCCTGTACCTGCGCAGCACGCGGGTCGGCAACCGCAAGGTCTGGGAAGCCGTGGCGCCGCTTGTCGCTCAGGGGCGCTACGACGCCGCCCTGGCCCAGACCGAGGAATCCGACACCGCCCTGGCTCGCGTGATGAGCTACGGCCTGGAGCGGACCAAGACGGCGCGGCGTCGCGAAGACCTGGAAATGGCGATGGAAGAAAGCCTGATGGAGGTGCTGCCTCAGATGGAGCGGCGCACCCCCTTCCTGCAGGTGTTCGCGAATGTCGCCACCCTGCTTGGCCTGCTCGGCACCATCATCGGCCTGATCCAGGGCTTCACCGCCGTGGCCAACGTCAATCCGGCGGAGAAGGCCAATCTGCTGTCCGCTTCGATCTCGGTGGCGATGAACACCACCGCTTTCGGCCTGATGTGCGCCATTCCGCTGCTCTTGCTGCATGCCTGGCTGCAGGCCAAGACCACCGAACTGGTGGACAGCCTGGAAATGGCCACCGTGAAGTTCCTGAACCAGTTTACCGAGACCCAGCAAGGCGCCGGCGAACGCGCGGCCGACAAGGCCTAAGGCAAAGACTCCGACATGAATCCGCGCTGGCGCCGACACCGGCTCCGCCAGGAGCCGGCGGAGATGAACATCACCGCCTTCATGAACCTGATGGTGATCCTGGTCCCCTTCCTGCTGATCACGGCCGTGTTCTCGCGTCTGGCGATCCTGGAGCTCAACCTGCCGAGCCCGAGCACCGAGCCCAGCGAGGACGAGCCCAAGCAGCAGCTCACCATCACGGTGCGCGAGACCGGCATCACGGTCAGCGACCGTGACGGCGTGATCAAGCCCATTCCCAAGGTCGCCGGCGAGCACAACCTGCCGGCCCTGACCGATCTGATGATCCTGATCAAGGACAAGGTGCCGCATGAAGTCAGCGCCACCTTGCTGCTGGAACCGCAGATCGAATACGACACGGTGATCCAGGTGATGGACGCCGTGCGCCTGGCCACAGCGGAACATACCGGCGACACCAAGGACCGTCAGCTGTTCCCGGCCATCGCACTGGGTGACGCGCCGGCGGCCGCCGGCGCTGGAGGGACACAGTGAAGCAGACCCGCCGTGCTCACCGCATGGAACTGCGCGCCGCCCGCAAGTCGAGGGTGGCGCCGATGAACATGGTGTCCCTGATGGACATCTTCACCATCCTCGTGTTTTTCCTGCTGGCCCAGTCCTCCGCGGTCGAAGTGCTGCCCAATACGGACAAGCTGGAGCTGCCGGAATCGCTGGCCGAGGAACGCGCCCGGGAAACCGTGCTGGTCATGATCACGCACGATGACATCCTGGTGAACGGCCGTGCCGCGATGCCGACAGCCGAGGCCATGACGGCCGATGCGGATGGCATGCAGCGCCTGAAGCGGGTGCTGGAGGAGCAGGCCCAGCGGGTGGTGCGCGTCGGCGACGCGGATGAGCGCGATCGCGGCGAGGTCACCATCATGGCCGACCGCAGCCTGCCCTACGCCCTGATCAAGAAGGTGATGCTGGCCTGCACCCAGGCCAACTACGGCCTGCTGTCCTTTGCCGTTCTGCAGAAAGACCAGACCACCGTGCAACTGGGAGCCGGTGAATGAGCACGATCGCCTTCTCCCGCAACAGCTGGGCGGAGCTGGAGCGCGATGAAGCCCGCTTTCATCGCACCCTGCTGCTGGTCGCCCTGCCCTTCATCATCCTGGGCATCATCATCCCGCTGTGGGAACTGACTGGCCTCAAGGAAGGCGGCGGCGAGGAACTGTCCGACCGCTATGCCCAGTTGCTCATGCAGTCCGCGGCCCGGCAGGAAAAACCGGCCCCGGAACCCGAACCCGTGGTTGAGGAGAAGGCTGAGGAACCCGAACCGGAACCCGAGGCGGAGCCCGAGCCGAAGCCGGAACCGGAGAAACCGGCCGAGAAACCCCAGCCGAAGCCCGAACCGAAACCGCAGGTCGACGCGCGCGAGCAGGCTCGCCAGAACGTCGAGAAGAAATTCAAGAGCGCTTTCAACGCGCTGGACTCGCTCCGCGAGAAGGCACCGGTGGTCACCGCCAACAACCGGCCGCTGACCCAGGCCTCCAGCGCCAGCGAGGAAGCCGCCCCGACCAGCAGCGGCGTGCTGACCTCGGACCTGTCGCGTGGCAGCGGCGGCGTCAGCGCGGCCCCCACCCGTAGCGCCAACGCGGGCAGCACCAGCCTGCGTGGGCGTCAGAGCACCCAGGTCGACAGCGTCATCGCAGCCAGTGGCGGGTCCGGCGCCGACACCAGCCAGGCCGGCTTCGGAGGCGATTCGCGCCTGCAGGGCCGCTCGCTGGAAGAAATCCAGGTGGTGATGGACCGCAACAAGAGCGGCCTGTATTCACTCTACAACCGGGCGCTGCGCCGCGACGCCACCCTGCAGGGCAAGGTGGTGCTGCAGATCACGATCTCCCCGTCCGGCGCCGTCACCAACTGCGTCGTCGTCTCCAGCGAACTGGGTGACAAGGAACTGGAGGACCGCATCGTCCGTCGCGTCCAGCTGATCAATTTCGGCCCCAAGGACGTGTCGGAGATGACGATCAAGTACCCGATTCACTTCATTCCAAGCTGAGCCCGGCCTGAACCGCCACGGCGCTCGCACGCGTGCGCCCAGCGGCACCGGCCTGCCTGACGCCTTCCCCGCTGATGCGCTCGGTGACGCCCCGGACGGACGCCGGGTGCGGGCAGTCGCCGCAGACACCCGGCTGCGTCGGCCGATCTGCCGCCCGGTGCGGGTGCGCCGATCGTCGGCCGCCGGCCCGGAGACACTCCGCCCCTTGGGGCGGAATGTCCGACCAAGCGGATCTGCGCAGCCGATCAGAGCACGGGCTTGGGCTGTGAGGCTTCGTTGAGCTGCTGTTCGTAGGCGTCCACGCTCCACTCACGTCCCAGGAATTCACGCACGAGTTCCGCCGCCGGTTGTGACGCCCCCGGGGCCAGAACCGCCTCGCGGTAACGCTGCGCGGTTTCCGCATCCCGCAGGCCATTGGCCTCGAAGCGACTGAACAGATCGGTGGCGATCGCAAGCGACCACTGGTAGGTGTAGTAGAAGGCCGAATAGCCGTCCAGGTGACCGAAATTGGCGTACTGGTGCACCTCCGGCAAGCGAGCCAACAGTCCGAAGCGTTGCTCCATCTCGTCCCACATGGCCTTGAAATCCACCTGCTCGGGCGGCCTGTTGTAGTAGTTCAGCGAGACATTGGCGTAGGTCAGCTGACGCATCGTGCCCATGCCCAGCCCGACATTGCGCGCGGCGATCATCTTGTCCACGAGCGGGCGTGGTATCACCTGGCCCTGCTTGTTGCGCGCGAACTTGGCCAGGGTGTCGTAATCCCACACCCACTCTTCCAGCATCTGGGAAGGGGCTTCGACGAAGTCCCACTCCAGTTCGTGCATGGCCAGTTCCTGGAAGTCCGGCTGGGCCGAGAACAGCATGTGGATCAGGTGACCGAACTCGTGCAGGAAGGTCTCGACCTGGCCGTGTTCCATCAGACCGGTATCGTGTCCGCCGGCCGGGAAATTGCACATCAGCGCCGCGATGGGCACGCCCTGGCTGGTGGGCCCGAGACGGATAGGAAAGGCCGCCGCGTGGCTGTATTTGCCATCACGCGGATGCATGTCCAGGTAGAAACGGCCGATCAGCTCGCCATCCTGATACAGGGCATGCGCGGTGACGCTGTCGTGCCAGAGAGGC
>JBFKIN010000235.1:0-4793 GCA_041632255.1 Oceanococcus sp.
CGTCGTCCATGACCGGCAACCTGTGGGCGACGCCTTGGTGACAATCGATACAGGTCTGCCCTTCGCGCGCCATCACTTCGTCCGAGTGCTTGCGCTGGGCCCAGCGGCTCTGGGCCTCGATATTCATACGCTCGATCTGATGACAGGCCCGGCACTCTCGCGAGTCGGTCTTGCGCATGTCCTTCCAGACCGATTCGGCCATGGCCAGCCGGTGCGCCTCGAATTTCTCCGGGGTATCAATCTTGCCCAGCACATGGCTGGGCACTTCCTTGAAGGTCGCTTTCACCTTGCGCAACATCTTCGGAATCCAGGGTCCGGGCACATGGCAGTCGGCACAGACCGGCCCGACGCCACTGCGGGTCCGGAAATGCACGGACTCCTGAAATTCGGTGTAGACGAAGGCACGCATCTCGTGACAGGAGAGACAGAAGGACTGCGTGTTGCTGTACTCCACAAAACCGACAAAGCCCAGCGCGCTGCCGAAGCCGACCAGCAGGGTGAGTACGCCACCCAGCGGCAAACCCAGCCACCACCAGCGTCGCGGCCCTCGCCACAATCGCTCCCACCGGGACCCTGGCTGGCTCATCCGTTCATTCTCCTCAGTGTTGGGCGGCATAGAAATGCGCCAGCGCCTCGACTTCTGCCGGACGCAGGGCCTTGAGCTTGTCGTTCATGGGCTTTGGGCCCTGACGCCGACCCGAGCGGAAATCCTCCATCGTGAACTGCAGGTAGGCTCGCCACTGGCCAGCGAGTATTCCCGCATCATCATCCGCCCGAGCGCCGTTGTCACTGTGGCATTTCGCACAGTGACGCTGATGTAACTGAGCTCCGGCCGTCACCTTGGCCGGATCGGTGCTCTGTTCGGGGGGCAGGAAACGCTGGCCGGCATAGTGCGCTGCAGAACGGGTCAACTGGGCCTTCGTCAGCGATCTCGCGAGCTCGCACATGGATACCGCAACGCCATCCGGGCCGGTGTGCCTGGGACAGCTGCGCCCGTCCTGCTGGTAGATCTCCAGCGCGTATTCCAGATAGAAGGCGGACATGCCACCGATGACCGGTACGCCGGGCTGTTCGCTGCCACCTTCCTGACCATGGCAACCGACGCACTGCTGCACATCGGCCTGGGCAACGCAGCCTGCCGCAGCCAGAAACAATGTGACCCCGGCGCCGCGCAGCCATCGGGTGATCTGCATCCTTGTCATCTCCTGTGTGGCCAAGGCCCGGGACATCAGGCCGGGTTCCTCGCGATGCCAAGTATCGACCAGGCTGCACAATCCTGAACTGATCCAGATCAAGAGTCTGGCGGCGCACGGCCCGTAAGCTGCATGGTCAGCACAATCCGGCAACGGGAGAACCTGTCATGCGGCAATTGGCGAACGCGCAAGCGACCACCCGGTGCTGGGCGCTGGCCCTGGCGCTGGTTTTATTGCAGGCCTGCAGCGGAGACGACGGCCTCCCGGGGCCTGAAGGCCCGCCCGGCCCGCTGCTTCCCGGTGTCACGGGCGAAGCCCGATCACTGGCGGTCAACTTTGACAGCGTTCGTATCGAGTCAGCGCCGCAGATCGATTTCAGCGTGGCGAACGAATCCGGCATCCCTTATGTCGGCCTGCAGGCGGGGAACGTCCGCTTCACACTGGCCAAGCTGGTGCCGGGCAGCAATGGAGATCCGGACCGCTGGCAAAGTTACGTGAACCGCCTGGAACGCGCCGGCACGGTAGGCCCGGGCACCCAGGACAAGGTTCAATCGACCGCTGACCGCAACGGCGACTTCGTCAACCACGGCAACGGGCGCTACAGCTATACCTTCGCCACCGATGTGAACAATGTGACGGAACCGCTGGCGGTCAGCTACCAGCCCGAGCTCAGCCACCGGCTGGCCCTGCAGATCAGCGGCGGCGGCGTGCCGGTCACCAATGCGATCTACGACTGGCGTCCGGCCGACGGCGCCCGGGAGAACATCGCCCGGCGGGACATCGTGGACACGGCGAACTGCAACCAGTGCCATGGCCGCCTGGCCCTGCACGGCGGCGGACGCACGGATACCCGCTACTGCGTGACCTGCCACAATCCTGGCAGCGCTGATGCCAACAGCGGCAACAGCATCGACTTCACGACGCTGGTCCACAAGATTCATCGCGGCGCGAATCTGCCCAGCGTCGTCAGCGGCGGCGACTATGTGATCTGGGGCTTCCGCGACAGACCGCACGATTTCTCCGAGGTGGTGCTGCCGCAGGACATCCGCAACTGCGTGATCTGCCACGACGCGGCCAATCCGGCCACACCGCAAGGCGGCAACTGGACCCAGCGCCCCAGCGCCCAGGCCTGTGGCGCCTGCCACGACGATGTCGACTTTGCCAGTGGCAGCAATCACGGCCCCACCAATCTGGTCGCCGACAACAGCGAATGCACCGTGTGTCATTCCGAGGGCGGGTTCGTCGGCAGCGTGGCCGAGTCCCATGCCATCCCCGCCCGCGCCGCCAGCCAGCGCTACCAGTTCAACATCCTCGACGTCAGCAACACGGCACCGGGGGACTTTCCCACGGTGCGCTTCTCCGTCACCGATCCGGGCAATGCCGACACCCCGGAGGACCTGACCCAGGACCCGGCCTGGACCAATCTGGCCAACCGGGCCAGCCGCCTGTTTGTGGTGATCGGATGGAATACGGACGATCATCACAACACGGGCAGCGACCGCAGCCCGGCCCAGCCGATCTCCATCGACGCGTTGACGACAGCCACCGACAACGGAGACGGCAGCTACAGCGTGACCTCGCCCACCGCGATACCGGCCACGGTCAGCGGGAGCGGCGTGGTGGCTCTTGACGGGCACCCCGCAGCGGACTTCGACGGTGACGGCATCTACAGCGACCGGGTGCCCGTGACCAATGCGGTGCAGTATTTCCCCATCACCGACAGCAGCGCGGTGGCGCGGCGGCAGGTCGTGGACATCGCCAACTGCAATGCCTGTCATGCGCAGTTGTCCATGCATGGCAACAACCGCACCAACGAGCCACAGCTGTGCGTGGTCTGCCACAACCCGAATGCCACCGACATCAATCGCCGGCCCGCGGACCCCGCGACCACGCCTGATGGGCTGACCGAACGCGCGATCGACTTCAAGCACCTGATCCATGGCATTCATGCCGCGCATGTCCGCGAGAACCCCTTCGTCGTCTACGGCTTTGGTGGTCGCTCGCACGATTTCAGCCATGTCTCATTTCCCCGCAGCCCGGCGGACTGCGCGGCCTGCCACATCGAAGGGAGTTTCACGCTGCCTCTGGCCAGCGAAGTGCTGGCCACGACGGTGGATACCGGCGCCGACCCTTTGGACCCGGATGATGACCTGAACATCAGCCCGACTGCCGCCGTATGCAGCGCCTGTCACGACAGCGATCTGGCCGCCCGCCATATGGAGCTGAACGGCGCCTCCTTCATGACCCCGCAGAGCATGATCGACAACGGCAGCGTCACGGAAACCTGCGCCATCTGCCACGGACCGGGGCGTCTGGCGGATGTCGAGAGCGTGCACGCGAATCCCTGATGAGAGCCCGCACGCAGGCAGCATCGGCAGCATGGGCCCTGGCGCTGGGTCTGGTCCTGCTGGCCCCGGCGCAGGCTTCGGACACCGGTTCTGACGAAGCAAGCGCCCCCGGCCTCTCGCGGCAGGGCGCCGATACCTGCCTGCGCTGCCATGACGAAAGCAGCGATTTTCCGGTCATGGCGATCTTCGACACCCCGCATGGCCAGCGCAGCGACCCGCGCTCTCCCATGGCCGGCCTGCAGTGCGAAGCCTGCCATGGCGCCGGCGGTGAACATGCCGCACGGCGTCGCCCGGGCGAAGAACGGCCGCCGATGCCTCACTTTGGTCCACACGCCAGCGCGCCAATGCCGGAGCAGAATCAGGCCTGCCTGGGCTGCCATCAGGATCGAAGCCGGCAGCACTGGTCCGGCAGCGAACATGAAGCCGCCGACCTGAGCTGTGCCGCCTGTCACCGGGTTCATGCGCCCGCCGACCCGGTGCTCGATCGACGGACGCAGAACGATGTCTGCACCGATTGCCACCGCCGGCAACAGGCCGAAAGCCTGCTGCCCTCAGCCCATCCCCTGCGCAGCGGCGACATGAGCTGCAGCGACTGCCACGCGGCTCACGGCGCGCTGCAGCCGGCGCTGATCAAGGGCGCGCTGCCCAATCAGGTCTGCGCCGACTGCCATGCCGACAAGCGTGGTCCATTTCTGTGGCAACACCCGCCGGCCAGCGAGGACTGTGGCCTGTGCCATCAACCGCACGGCTCGGCCCATCCGGCCATGCTGAGTCAACGGGCGCCGCTGCTGTGCCAGCAGTGCCACAGCCAGGCCGGGCATCCCTCTCTGGCCCATGCGCCAGGAGGGCGTCCATCCGCGATGCTCTCGCTCCGGGCCTGCGCCAACTGCCACAGCCAGGTTCATGGCAGCAATCATCCCTCCGGCGCCCTGCTGCTGAGGTAGAGAGATGAGGAAGAACGGCTCAACAATGCATCCTCGTGCGGTCCTGGCGGCGGCTGTGCTGGCGCTGTCCTCACCGCTGCATGGCCGGGCACCCGAGGGCTGGGACTGCCGCTTCTGCCCGGAAGCTGCGCCCGGAGACAGCGCACAACTGACCCTGGGCTTCGGCCATGCCAGCGATCGCCCACGCTTCGCCAGCGACCAACGGGGCAGTGCCGCCAGCACGGGCGCCCTCGCCTGGCTCGATGGTCAGTGGCAGCACCGGGACGCCGATGGCGGCCTGCTGCGCATTGATGCGGCGGGCCTCGGCC
>JBFKIN010000236.1:0-4774 GCA_041632255.1 Oceanococcus sp.
ATCGGCGCGCAGGGCGTGCACCTGGGCCGGGACGATGCGGCCCTCGCTGCGGCCCGCGACCTGTTGGGCCCGCAGGCGCTGATCGGCCTGTCCTGCTACGACGATGTGGCACGGGCTGCCGCCGGCGCGGCCGCAGGCGCCAATTACGTGTCCTTCGGCCGGCTGTTCCCCTCCAACACCAAACCGGGCGCCAGCCCGGCGCGGCTGGCCACGATCCGGCAGGCACGCGAACAGCTGTCCGTCCCGGTCTGCGCCATCGGCGGCATCACGCCCGACAACGCGAGCGTGGTGGTGGACGCCGGCGCCGAGCTGCTTTGCGTCGGGGCCGGCATCCTGGCCGCAGCCGATCCCGTGGCGGCCGCGCGCAAACTTGCGACAATATGCGTTCCCACCTGACCCGAGCCTGACATGAGCCATTCCGACGAACTGTTCGAACGCGCCCGGCGGCTCATTCCCGGGGGCGTCAATTCGCCGGTGCGGGCTTTCGCCGGCGTCGGCGGTACCCCGCGCTTCATCCGATCCGCCCATGGCGCCCGCATCATCGATGCTGATGGCCTCGAGTACATCGACTATGTCGGGTCCTGGGGACCGATGATCCTCGGGCACTCGCATCCCGTGGTGAAAGAGGCTCTGCAACAGCAGCTGCAACTGGGTGTGAGTTATGGCGCGCCGACCGAACTGGAAGCCGAGATGGCGGAACTGGTCTGCGAGCTGATGCCCTCCATCGACAGCGTGCGCATGGTCAGCTCCGGCACCGAAGCCACCATGACGGCGCTCCGCCTGGCCCGGGGCTTTACCGGTCGTGACGCCATCGTGAAGTTCGACGGCTGTTATCACGGGCACGCCGACAGCCTGCTGGTGAACGCCGGCTCCGGCGCCCTGACCCTCGGCGTGCCCAGCTCGCCGGGCGTCCCGGCCGACCTCGCCCGCCATACCCTGAGCCTGCCCTACAACGACAGCGCGGCGGCCGAGCGCCTGTTCGCGGAGCGGGGCGACGACATCGCCGCTGTGATCGTCGAGCCCATCGCCGGCAACATGAACTGCATCCTGCCGGAACCGGACTTCCTGCCGACCCTGCGCCGGCTCTGCGACGAGGCCGGCGCACTGCTGATCCTGGATGAGGTCATGACCGGGTTCCGGGTGGCCCTGGGCGGCGCCCAGTCGCTCTACGACATCACGCCCGACCTGACCACCCTGGGCAAGGTCATCGGCGGCGGCCTGCCGGTGGGCGCACTGGGCGGCCGGCGCGATGTCATGGACGCCCTGGCGCCCACCGGTCCGGTGTATCAGGCGGGCACCTTGTCCGGCAATCCGCTGGCCATGCGCGCCGGCATCGCCACCCTGAGCTATCTGCGCGAGCATCAGCCGCATGAGGCCCTCGGCCAGAGCTGCCGCCGCCTGATGGAGGGACTGCGCGAAGCCGCGGGCTTTGCCGGCCTGGACTGCGCCATCGTCGCCGTGGGCGGCATGTTCGGCTTCTTCCTCGACAGAAACGACACGCCACGCAATCTGACCCAGGTGCAGGCAGGCGACATCGAACTGTTCCGGCGCTTCTTCCACCAGATGCTGGCCCGGGGCGTCTATCTGGCGCCCTCGGCTTTCGAGGCCGGCTTCATCTCACTGGCCCATGGCCCGGATGAGATCGATGCCACCCTGGAGGCTGCCGCGGCGAGCCTGACCAGCCTGGTGCGCGATCGCGGATGAGCCCTCTGGCCCAAGACGGCCCGGCCTGGCTGAGCGGGTCGCTGGACTGGATCCAGGCCAATCCGGTGGAGGCGGCCCTGGTCCTGGCCCTGGCCTGCGCGGTCGAGGGCCTGTTTCTGATCGGCATGGTCATTCCCGGTTCCGCGCTGATGTTTGCCGCGGGCGCCATCGCCGTGGCCGGGGAAATTCCCCTGGGACCGGTGCTGGTCGTGGCCGCGCTGGGGGCCTGGCTGGGGGACTGCCTGAGCTTCGCCATCGGGGCGCGCTATCGCGCCCAGCTTCCTGCCATCGCCTCGCGACTGCGCATGCCGGGCGCCATTGAACGCGGAGAGGACTTCTTCGCCCGTCATGGCGGCAAGTCCATTCTGCTCGGCCGCTTCATCGGCCCCTTGCGCCCGCTGGTGCCCGCCATCGCCGGCGCCGCCGCCATGCGCCCCGGCTTCTTCATCACCGTCGATCTGATCGCGGCCCTGATCTGGGCGCCAGCCTATGCCCTGCCCGGCGTGCTGGTCGGCGCCACCCTCAGTCTGGCGGCGGAAATCACCACCCGCTTTGCCCTTCTGCTTGGCGGCGCACTGGCGGTGGCCTGGTTGCTGTGGTGGCTGGTGAGCCACTGCGTCCGGCTGGGTCAGCGCCACGCCGAGCCCTGGCTGCTGAGGACCATGGACTGGTCACACAAGCACCGGCGTCTGGGCAACCTCGGCCCTGCCCTGACCGACCCGAATCAGCCGGAAACCCCGGTGCTGGCGGGCAGCCTGCTCGCCCTGACGGGTCTGTTGTGGTTTGCAGGATACGCCTGGTGGAACTGGCCGGGCGGAACCATCGGTCCGCCAGCCCTGGACGACACCGTCTACGACACCCTGGCCAGCCTCCTGGGCAGCGGCAGCGGGGTCGTGGCGCTGTATCTCGACGCCATCGGCAGCCTGCGGGTGAATCTTGTGCTGGGTCTGGCCATGTTGATGCTGTTTGCCAGCCTGCGCCGGCCCCGACTCGCCGCGCACTGGATGGCCGGGCTGGGTGGCGGCGCCATCCTGGGCCTGTGCCTGCCCGGCAGCGGCATGGCCATCGGGCCGGATGCGGTGCTGGGGTCACCCGCGAGCATGGCGCTGAGCCTGACCCTGTGGATGTGTCTGGCGGGCCTGCTGACCACCCGGCACGGTGAACGCCTGCGCATCGCGGTCTATGTCGCCACCGGCGTGATGCTGGGACTGATGCTGCTGGCCAAGCTGATGCTCGGCCACGTCAGCTTCAGCCAGGCCCTGCTGGCCGTTCCGGCGACGCTGCTCTGGAGCTCCCTGCTGATCCTCGGCTTTCGTCGCCACCTGCGCAGTCCGCGACCGCTGCCGGTCAGCGGCCCATTGGCTCTGGTGGTGAGCGTCACCCTGGCCCTGCTGGTCCTGCAGCCACCACGGCCAAGCCAGGCCAGTCAGATCATCTGGGAACAGGCCGAACGATCCCCGGCGCGCATCAACCTGCACTGGCTGGGCAGGGCCCTGGACATCGACACCAGCCTGCGTGCGGCCGGCTGGCAGACCCTGCCGCCGGCCCAGGGCCGGGATTTCCTCAACTGGTTGCTGCCCCATGCGGATCTGGCAGTCCTGCCGCTGGCGCCACAGTGGCTGGCCGGTCGCCAGCCCGACCTGCGCTACCGGCTTCGCAGTTCCGACGGCCGGGAGCTGATCCTGCGCCTGTGGCAGGATCGCCAGCAACGCTGGCTGGGCCAGGTGGGCGAGCTGCGCCTGCGCCACTGGGCCGGTCTGATGCGGGTGCCGGTGACCCAGCGCAGCGACGAAGCCGTGGCGCTGCTGATCCGCGACCAGTCAGCGCACTGGACGGTCAGCCGGACCCGCCGGGAGACCACGCTGTACATCCTCGCACCGCGACCGGACTGAAAAGCATTGGCCAAGTCCGTAAACTGAGCCGTTTTTCCCGCCTTTCGACCATGAGCCAGACAGACGACAAGGGTGGATTCATCCGCCGCATGCGGGCCCAGATCAACCGGGGCGACTCCTGGCTGACCTATGATCTGGCCAACCTGCTGCCCGGCGACAAGATTGACGAATCCGCGCTGGAAGATTTCGAGGATCTACTGATCCAGGCCGACATCGGCCTCGAGGCCGCCAGCGAGATCTGTGACAGGCTGCGCGCAGGCATCGCCGCAGGCCGGATCAAGCGGCCGGATCAGCTGCGCACCGCCCTGCGCCAGGCCCTGATCGATCTGCTGGCCCCCTGCAGCAAGCCACTCGAGGTGCCGGAATTCATCCGCCCCTTCGTCATCATGGCCGTGGGGGTCAATGGCGTGGGCAAAACCACGACGCTCGGCAAGCTGGGAGCGCGGCTGCGCGACCAGGGACTTTCCGTGCTCTACGCCGCCGGCGACACCTACCGCGCCGGTGCGGTGGCGCAGCTGGACACCTGGGCCCAGCGGCTGGAGATACCGATCATCAGCCAGGGCCAGAACGCCGACCCCGCTTCGGTCATCTTCGACGCCTACACCGCAGCCAAGGCCCGGGGCGTCGACGTGATGATCGCGGACACCGCCGGACGTCTGCACACCCAGGGCGGCCTGATGGAGGAACTGCGCAAGATCAAGCGGGTCATGCAGAAGCATGACCAGTTCGCCCCGCACGAGATGCTCATCGTGGTCGATGCCACGGCCGGCCACAATGCCCTGAAACAGGCCCTGGAGTTCCATGAGGCGGTCGGTCTCACCGGCATCGTGCTGACCAAGCTGGACGGTACCGCCAAGGGCGGCGCCATCTTCGCCATCGCGCGACGTCTGGCGCTGCCGATCCGCTACATCGGGGTCGGTGAACAGGCCGAGGACCTTGGCGTTTTCGACGCCGAGGCCTTCGTCGACGCATTGCTTGGCCAGCCGGGCAGTGAGTGAAATCCTGCAGCTAGCCCGGGTTGGCAAGCGCTACCCGACGGGACAGGTCGCGCTGGAGGCCATCGACCTCAGCCTGGCCGAGGGTGAAATGGCTTTCCTGACCGGACATTCCGGCGCCGGCAAGAGCACGCTGCTCAAGCTGATCGCCCTGATCGAGAAACCCAGCCACGGCCAGATCAT
>JBFKIN010000237.1:0-4757 GCA_041632255.1 Oceanococcus sp.
CCATGGCTGGGTGCGCGCAAAAGCCGGACAGTATAATGGCCGCATGAGCAAATGGATTGATTCTTTCCCGGCGCTGGCCTTTCTGGGCGCCATTCTTTGGCGGGACATATACTTCGGCACCATCGTGCTGATCGTGTCGCTGTTCGCGCTGGTGGCCTGGTATGCCGTCATCGAGCGGCGTCTGCACCGCATGCACTTCGGCACGGCGGTCGTGGCGCTGGTGCTGGGGGGACTGACCCTGAGCGTGAACGACCCCCTGTTCATCAAATTCAAGCCCACCGCCGTCTACCTGATTTTTGCCCTGGTCCTTGCCGGCAGCCACTTCATTGGCGAGACCGTGATCATGCAACGTCTGGGCAAATCGGTGATCGAATTACCCTCGCCCATCTGGCGCCGGATCAACTTCGCCTGGGCCCTGTTCTTCGTCTTCTGCGCTGGCCTCAACGTGGTCCTGGCCATGGCTCTGAGCGACGAAATGTGGGCGTTGGTGAAAACCTTCGGTTTTACCGCGCTGATGCTGGTCTTCATGTTCGCCCACCTGCCTTTCGTATCGGATTACCTGCCCAAGGAAAGCAGCTGATGTGGTACGCGATCGTCGGCACCGACGTGCCGGACAGCTTGCCCCTGCGCCAGTCCGCGCGCGAGGCACACCTGGCCAGGCTGCAAGCCCTTCGGGACGCGGGTCGCCTTTTGCTTGCCGGCCCATTCCCGGCGGTTGACGCCGCCGACCCCGGCCCGGCCGGCTTTACAGGCAGCCTGATCGTCGCCGAGTTCCCCGACCTTGAAGCGGCCAGAACCTGGGCGGAGGCGGATCCTTACCGGGCAGCGGGCGTCTATGCGGACGTCTCCGTGCGCCCATTCAAGGCGGTGCTGCCATGACCCGAGAGGCACCGGCATCCGCGGAAAGAAAGGCTGATCGCATCGTACGGATCCGGCAGTTGCTGGAAACTGCCTTCGCACCCAGCCACCTGGAGATCCGCGATGACAGCCATCTGCACGCCGGTCATGCTGGGGCCCGATCCGGCGCCGGTCATTACCGCGTGGAACTGATTGCTGACGCATTCGCCGGCAAGCCGCCACTGGAATGCCATCGCATGGTCTACGCCGCGCTGGGGGAAATGATGGGCGGCGAAATCCATGCCCTGTCGATTTCCGCCCGTGCCGCCTGAGTGCGTATTCCGGCCCTGATCCTTCTGGCTGCGCTGTTCCACCCCGCCGCCCTGGCCAAATCGATGACCTGGGATGCGGGACTCGGCCTGGCCACCCTGTCCTTTCCCGCGTATCGCGGCGCGAGCGACCGTCGTCAGCTGACATTGCCGCTGCCCAGTTTCTCCATCGAAAGTCGTGACTTTCAGCTGGGGCGCAATGGGGCCGAACTGGCCCTGAATCATTCCAGCAGTCTCGCGCTGCGCCTCTCTGGTTCGGGGTCGCTGCCCGTGGACAGCGACAATCTGGCCATTCGCGACGGCATGCCGAACCTGCTCAGCAGCGTGGAAATCGGACCCGCCCTGCGCTGGAAGCTCTGGAGCAATGAGCACTGGCGCGTGTATCCCGAACTGCTCGTGCGCGGGGTTATCGCCACGGATTTGCGACGAGCCACGTTCATAGGCTGGGTCGGCCAGCCACAACTGAGCCTGAAATGGCAGCGGGAGCTCAGCTTCGAACACAGCACGGAATGGCGCTTTGATGCCGGACCCGTTTTCGCCGATAACCGATACCACGGTTACTACTACGATGTGGCTCCCGAATTCGCGACGCCAGGCCGACCCGCCCACAGCGCCGCTGGCGGCTACAGTGGCTGGCGCCTGAAGAGCGCGCTGATCGTGCTGCGAGGCCGCTTGGGGCTGTATGCCTACGCGGCCTACGACAATCTGGAGCGCGCCGACTTTCGCGACAGCCCCCTGGTGCAGGATCGCGATTACTGGCTGGGCGGTGTGATGCTGAGCTGGCGCCTGTTCGGTCCCCACACCGTGGAGTTCGACTGAGCGTGAGGCCCTCCGGCAGCTACTGCGCTGGCATCAGCCGCTCAGCATCCTTTCGAAGGCCATCAGGTCGATCACCGGAACCCCGAGCTTTTCCGCCTTCGCCAGCTTGGACCCCGCCTTTTCTCCCGCCAGCAGGAAATCGGTCTTCGCGGACAACGCGCTGCTGACCCGCCCCCCGGCTGCAAGGATGCGGGCCTTGGCCTCATCCCGCGTGAGACCTTCCAGAGTGCCCGTGATCACGAAACTCTGGTTCTTCAGAGGACCGTCCTGCGGACGTGCCGCCGGTTTCGGCCAGCGCAGTCCCAGGCCCACCAGTTCGTCTATCAGCTCCCGATTGCGCGGGTCGTCGAAGAAATGGCGAATCCGCGTCGCCACCACCTCACCGACATCCGGAACCTGCATCAGCCGCTCCAGGTCCGCCGTCATCAGCGGCTGAATATCGCCAAATTCTTCGGCCAGCTGGGCGGCCGTGACCTCTCCAACGTCGCGGATGCCGAGCGCAAACAGCAGCCGACCGAGGGTCGTGTTCTTGCTGGCATCAATCGCCTGAATCAGGTTCTGCGCCGATTTCTCCGCCATGCGGGGCAGTGCGGCGACGGTTTCCCCATCCAGCCTGTAGATGTCAGCCGGCGTCTTCAGCAATGCGGCATCAACCATCAGGTCGATCAGCTTGCTGCCCAGGCCTTCAATATCCATGGCCCGGCGCGAGGCGAAATGCTTCAGCCCCTCCCGGCGTTGCGCGGCGCAGATGAGCGTGCCGGTACATCGCGCCACCGCCTCGCCCTCTCCCTGCTCGACCTCCGAGTCGCAAACCGGGCAGCGCAACGGCAACGACACCTCGCGCACTTCACCGCGCTCATCAGGCAGCACGCGCAGGACCTCCGGAATCACATCCCCGGCCCGTCGCACCACCACCCGGTCGCCAATGTGGACATCCTTGCGCCGCAGTTCATCCATGTTGTGCAGCGTGGCATTGCTCACAGTGACGCCGCCGACGAAGACCGGCTCAAGTCGCGCCACGGGCGTCAGCGCCCCGGTACGGCCCACCTGGAACTCGACGTCGTTCAGGGTGGTGACGGCTTCCTCGGCAGGAAACTTGTGCGCGATGGCCCAACGCGGCGCCCGGGCCACCTGGCCCAGTTCCTCGCGCATGGCCAGGTGATTCACCTTGTAAACGACGCCGTCGATGTCGAAGTCCAGCGCATCGCGCCGTGCCTGCATCGCTTCATAGTAGGCAAGACACTGGGCCTGGTCCCGGCATTCCTCCAGCCATTCGGTCACCACGAAGCCCCAGTCCCGGAGCTGGCCCATCAGCAGCAGGTGATCCTCAAGCTGCACCGATTCCGGCCAGCCCTGCCGCGCTCCCAGCGCATAGGCAAAGAATTTGAGGGGGCGTTGCGCCGTGACTCGCGGGTCGAGCTGGCGCAGCGCCCCGGCGGCGGCATTGCGGGGATTCACGAAGGTCTTTGCTCCCTCGCTGGCCAGGCGCTCATTCAGGCGTGCAAATCCTGCCCGCGGCATGACCACCTCACCGCGCACCTCGACCAGATCCGGCGGACGATCCGTGCGCAAGCGCAGGGGCACGCTGGACAGGGTCCTCAGATTGGCGGTGACGTCCTCTCCCACGCGCCCATCACCCCGGGTCGCGCCGGTGACCAGCCTGCCATCGCGATAGACCAGGCTGACCGCGAGACCGTCAAACTTGGGTTCCGCCGTAAACGACGGCAATTCGCCCAGCGCCTTGCGCACACGCTCGAGAAAATCGGCCAGTTCCCGCTCGGTAAAACAATTGGCCAGGGACAGCATTGGCTCGAGGTGATCCACAGCCGCGAAAGCCGAATCGGGCACCGCGCCGACCCGCTGCGTCGGTGAATCCGGCGCGATCAGTTCCGGATAGGCCTGCTCAAGCTCCTCCAGCTCCCGGCGCAACGCATCGTATTGCGCATCGTCGATTGCCGGATCATCCAGCACGTAGTAGCGATAATCGTGCTCACGCAACTGCTCGGCCAGCGCAGCGACGCGCTCGCCAGCTTCCCGCGGCGCGCTCACTGCGCGGAATAGGCGGCGCAGGCTTCCTGCATCTGGGCAATGCCGTCGGCATCCAGCGGCTGGCGCTCGCGGTTGAGCAAGGTGGCGTCGAAGCGCTCGGCCAGCGTCTGCGCCGTGGTCAGCAGATCCTCGAAGGCAGCATCACCCGCCACCGGGCCGGGCAGCTGCAGGAACAGGCTGACCCCCGGGGTGCGCAGATCATCCTGTTCGCTCGGAATCAAAAAGCCGGGCTTGACCACCGAGGCCACGGAAAATACCGGGTCGCCCTTCGGGCTGAAGCGGTGATAGATGTCATGCGCGCCGAACTCCAGACCGCAGCTCTGCAGGGCCTGATGCAGTTCATCGCCGGGGATGTGGCTGAGATCGCTGCGATGCACGGAGATCACGAACAATGCATTGGCCGGCGGGCCTTTTGGCGTCGTTTTCGGTTTGGCGGCAGGAGTCTTGCCGTCCACTGTCGGCGCCTCCCGCTTGGTCCGCGCCTTGCCGACACCAAACTCGTCGAAGCCGCCGTCATTCTCCTGGAAGAAGTCCAGCTGGTCCTCCTCCATGCCCTCGCGCTTGCGCTTGTTGTTCCAGACCGCCTGCTTGGCCGCCTGCCGCCGGGCGTGCAGATAGATGCCCACCACCACCAGCACACTGATGATCAGCAGCGCCCATTGCATGTCATTCATGTCTACAGAGTCCTTTGTTCCCCACCGTCAGCCCGCCAGGGCGACGGCC
>JBFKIN010000238.1:0-4732 GCA_041632255.1 Oceanococcus sp.
CCGCCTCACCGCTGCTGGCCTTCGAACCCAAGAGCGCCGGTTTCGAATTCAACCGCGCCCTGTTCCTGCATTACAGCCAGGAGCATTTCAGCGCAGCCAGCATGGCCTTGCGCATGCAGCGAAGCGCCGAGGACACCAGCCCACAGGCCGCCCGTTTCATCATCGACAACCTGCTGGCCTACGGCCTGTACCAGGAAGCCGTCCGCCGTTTTCGCGCGGAACTCCAGGCTGGCCAGCTCTCCAGCGAAGCACGCGCCGACCTGTGGCTGAAACTGGCCCGCTACGAGTACGAACGCGGATATTTTGACGCCGCTGAAGCCACCCTCACGGAAATGCGCGTTGACGTGGGCGGTCGCCGCCGGCGCACCGAGCGCGCCGGTCTTCTGGCCCAGCTGCAACTTCGCAGCGGTCGCCCGGAGGCCGCTGTCGACACCCTTCTGGACGGGCGCGTTTACGCCAAGGACGACTTCGCCCGCTACAACCTGGGCATGGCCCTGATCGCCAGCGGCGAAGTGCGGCGCGGCCGCATCGAGCTGGACAAGCTGGGTCGCCAGGTCGTGACCGACCCGGTCGAACACGCGCTGCGCGACCGCACCAACCTGGCCCTGGCCTACAACTACCTGGCCGAGGCCAAGGGCGGGTCCGCGATGCCGGTGCTGCGCCGCATCCGCCTGGAGGGTCCGTACTCGGATGAGGCCCTTCTCGGGCTGGGCTGGGCGGAAATCGCCGCTGACAAGGCTGACGTGCTGCGCCTGACCGATGAGCGCCGTGACGACACCATCGGTGGCGTGATCGGTGACATCCTGCGCCCCGGCAAGGTCAATGACGACATTCGCGCCCGGCTGGGCATGCTGCGCACCGGCAGCAGTGCCGACGATGAGGCCCAGCGATTCCGCAATGCGCTGGTGCCCTGGCTGGAGCTGGACGGCCGCGACCCGAAAAAACCGGCCGTGCTGGAAGTGCAGCTGGCCATCCCCTACGCGCTGGACGCCCTGGGCGAGAAGGATCGCGCGCGGCGCTTCTATCAGCGCGCCGTCGAGCGTCTGGAAGAAGGCCGCAGCGGCCTGGAAAAAGCCATTGACGGCATCCAGAGCGGGCGCATGGTCGAAACCATGATCCGTCGGGACCGTGATCGGCAGGCCGGCTGGAACTGGCGGCTGCGCGACCTCCCGGACGCGGCGGAAACCTACTATCTGGCGGAAATCCTGGCCGACAGCACCTTCCAGGAGGCGCTCAAGAATTATCGTGACCTGAAGCAGCTGCAGCGCAAGCTGGCGCGCGACCGGCAGGCCCTGATCGACAGCGCCAGCGGCGCTCACATGGCTTCGGTGCCGGCCACGGAACTGTTCCGTCAGCGGCTGCAGGACAGCCCGCCGCTGTGGCAGCAGGTGCGTGCCGACCTGACCCTGGAAACGCAGCTGGGGCGCTATCCGCGCAATGAAACCCTGGAGGGTCTGCTCGCCTGGACCTACCGTTACGCGCCCAAGATTCCGCTCAAACTGGCCACCGCGCATGGCGAATTCACGCAGGCGCCTTCATCCGATGCGCTGGCGCTGATAGCCCGAGTCGAAGGACTGCTCGAGGGCGTCAATGCGCTGATTGGCCGGCAGCGGGACCTGCTGGAAAAAATCGCGGTGTCCGGCCTGGAAGAGCACAAGGCGATGCTGACCCGTTACCTGATCGACGCGCGCTTCGCCCTGGCGCGCCTGTTCGACGAAACCCAGCTGCCGGCGGAGGGCGATGAATGAGTCGATACTCGCCCGGACGCGGACTGCCCCTGGCACTGGGCGCGGCGACGACAGCCCTGGTCGTGGCCTGCGCCACGCCTTACGATCCCTCGCAGCACGAGAACCTGGACCGGCTGTCACGGCCGACCAAGAACCTCGACGAGCTGCTGCCGCCGATTGAAGCGCAGCCGACGCCCCAGCCGACCGCTGCGCCAGTCGCCCCCGGCAAGCCGGCGGCAACCGCATCCGAGCCATCGCCGGAAATCACCGAAAATACCAAGAAGGCGATCGAGAACTACCGCAAGATCCTTGAGCTTTCGCCTGACAGCCGGGTGGTCAAATGGGAAGCCCAGCGGCGCCTGGCCGATCTCCAGGTCGAAGTCAGCGAGCTGGACCCGGAGGCCGAGGAGAAGGGCATCGCCAGCGCCGGCAACTCCATCGACCTCTACAACAGCCTGCTGGATTCGCGTCCCGACGACCCGGACAATGACAGGATCCTCTATCAGCTGGCCCGCGCCTACCAGAATACCGGCCAGGTCGAACTGGCCATCGAATCGCTGACCGAGCTCACGGTCAACTTTCCCAAGACCCGGCTGTGGACCGACGCCCAGTTCCGCCGCGCCGAACTGCTGTTCAACCGGCGTGACTACGCGCCGGCCGAGAAGGCCTACAAGCAGGTCATGGACAAGGGCGCCGAGACGTCCTATTTCGAGCAGGCGCAGTACAAGTACGGCTGGTCCGTATTCAAGCAGGAGCGCTACGCCGACTCGCTGGACACCTTCGTCGCCATCCTCGACCGCGAACTGCCAGTCGGCGCCGTGGAAAACCTTCAGGCGACGCTGGACGTGGTGCCGCGCGCCCAGCGCGAACTGGTCCGCGACGTGCTGCGGGTCGTGTCGCTGAGCTTCTCCTACCTCGGCGGCGGTCAGGCCATCACCGGTTACCTCAAGGGCAAGCCGGTCAGGAATTACGAGCCGGTGCTGTACGAAAACCTGGCCCGGCTGTTCCTCGACAAGGGCCGCTTCGACGATGCCGCCCGGGCCTACGCGGCCCTGGCCGACCGCAGCCCGACCCACTACCTGGCACCCAAGTTCCAGGCCCGCGTGATCGAGGTCTATGACCAGGCCGGCTTCGGCGAACAGGTGCTCAAGGCCAAGGTCGAGTACGTCGAGAAATACGATCTGGACCAGATCTACTGGACCAAGCACAGCAAGGAGGACTCGCCCGAGGCCTATGAGTTGCTGCGCGCCAACATGGAAGAACTGGCCCGGCACTGGCACTCGCTGGCGCAGAAGACGGCGGCCGCGCCCAGCAAGGCCCAGCTGTTCGACAAGGCGACCCAGACTTACGCCCGCTACCTGGCTCGCTTCAAGGACGCGAGCAACCGCCCCGAAATCAACTTCCTGCTGGCCGAGGCCCATTTCCAGAGCGGCGCCTTCGAGCGAGCAGCCCAGGAGTTCGAGCGCAGCGCCTGGGACTACCCCGCGCATGAGCGCTCGGCGGAAGCCGGCTATGCCGCGGTGCTGGCGCGCCAGACACTCGCGGAGCAGGCGAACGCCCAACAGCGCCCGCAGCGGGTGCGTGAGTCGGTGGGCACGTCCATGCGCTTTGCCGACAGCTTTGCCAAGCATCCGGAACAGCCCAAGGTCATGCTGCGCGCGGCTGAAGACCTGTCCAGCATCGAGGCCCGCGACGAGGCGATCAGCATCGCCACCCGGGTCACCGCGCTGACCCGCCCCGATCTGCGTCCTCTGCAGGCCCGGGCCTGGACCCTGATCGGCTACGCGCACATGGACGAGCAGCGTTATCCGGAAGCGGAAAAGGGTCTGAGTGAAGCCCTGCAACGTGTCGCGGCGAACGACCCGAAACGGGCAGAACTGCGCGAAAACCTGGCGACCGCGATCTACCGTCAGGGTGAGGCCGCCCGCGAGGCCAAGGATCTGGGCGCCGCGGTGGGCCACTTCCTGCGCGTGCGCGAAGTGCTGCCGGGCAGCGAGCTGGCCGCCGCCGGCGAGTTCGATGCCGCGGCTGCGCTGATCGCCCAGGAGAACTGGAGCGAGGCGGCCCGCGTACTGCAGAGCTTCCGCGCCAGCTACCCGCAGCACAAGTTGCAGCCGGAGGTCACCCGCAAGCTGGCCGGCGTCTTCCTCAAGGATGGCAAGCCGCTGCTCGCCGGCGCGGAGTACGAACGCATCGCCCGCAGCACCGCCGAAAGCGCGCAGGCGCAGCAGGAAGCGGCCTGGCAGGCGGCGACGCTGTATGACGGGGCCAAAGCCTTGGCCAAGGCCGAAGCGGCCTACGAGTATTTCGCCACCACCTACAGCCAGCCCTACGCGCAGGTGCTCAAGGCACAGGAACGCTTGATCGAGTTGAGTCAGGCGCGCGGCGACACCCGGACCAACCGGCGCTGGCTGCAGGCCCTGATCGCCCGGGAGAAACTCGCAGGCGATCAGCGCAGCGTGCGCAGCCGCACCCTCGCGGCACAGGCGGCCATGACCCTGGCCGAAGACAGCCGCGTCGCGTTCGAGCGCCGTCGCATCAACCTGCCGCTGGATCGCAGTGTGCCGGCCAAGAAGTCCGCCATGGACGAGGCCATGGCCGCTTACGAAGCCGTCGCCAACTACGCCATCGCCGAGTACACCACCCAGGCGACCTACCGCATGGGTGATCTTTACGCGAATTTCTCAAAGGCCCTGCTGGAATCAGAACGTCCTCGGGGGCTGTCGGAACTGGAACTGGAGGAATACCAGTTCCTGCTCGAAGATCAGGCCTTCCCGCTGGAGGAAAAGGCCATCGAAATCCATGCGGCGAACACGCGCCGCACCCTGGACGGCATCTACGACCGGTGGGTCAAGTCCAGTTACGAGGCGTTGGCACGCTTGTTGCCAGCGCGTTATGCCAAGACGGAACGCAGCGAGGTGACGCTTGAAACCCTGGATTAGGCCGGCAGCGCTGGGCCTGTGCGCGGTGCTGATCAGCGCCTGCGCCGGCCTGCCCTCGCCACG
>JBFKIN010000239.1:0-4723 GCA_041632255.1 Oceanococcus sp.
ATGGTCACGGTGATCGGCTGCCCGAACTGCTTGACCTGCACGTTGTTGACCAGCACGGTGATCACGGCGTAGCCCGCCAGATCCAGGGTCGCCGGACGGGAGGCATCGATGTTCTTGTTCAGGGCATTGGACACCTGGGAAATCACCGGCTGATCGGTGAAGGTGACACCGCCTTCGAATACCGACTCCGCCGCACGGCTGCCATCGTAGGCATCAACGATCAGGGTGACATTGGTGTTGCTCAGCGGCTGTCCATTGCGATCGAACAGCGTCGTGCCCTGCGGGATGGTGACCGACGCAAAGGCCCGGGAACTGGGGCTGGACGCCGTGACGCTCAGCGGTCCTGCTGCCAGATTGCCTGTCTGCTGGGCGGAGGTCGCCGCAACATCAAAGGCGTTGTCGGTAGTGCAGGCTGAAATGCCGAACAGGCTGGCTCCCGCCAGCAGCGCAAAACAGGCACGAAGGGTGATCGAAGACATGCAGCCTCCTCCATTAATAGAAAGTAATCGGCGCGGGCCCAAAACATAGCACTTTTGCGGTAGGCCGACAGCATTTACCCCGAGTTTTTCCTTGGATCGCCTTTAGCTGCCCGGCTTTACCAGCGCATCAGCACGCTGCCCCAGGTGAAACCGGAGCCGAACGCGACGGCGCAGACCAGATCGCCCTCCTTGATCTTGCCCAGCTCGCGCGCTTCCAGCATGCACAGGGGAATGGTGGCGGCCGTGGTGTTGCCCAGCTTCTGGATGTTGTTGTGCACCTTGGCCGGGTCGATGCGCAGCAGCTTGCCCACCATCTCGTTGATGCGCAGGTTGGCCTGGTGCGGGATCAGCATGTCGATGTCCTCGACGCTGAGACCGGCCTCGTCGAGCGTTTCCCGGATCACCTCCGGCATGCGCTTGACCGCGGTCTTGAACACCTTCTGCCCTTCCATCGTGGGGTACTGCAGGGCCTGATCGAGATCCTCATGCGTGATCATGCCCGCGCGGCCGGCGGCCATGCCCGGATAGGGCATCCAGAGGGATTCGGCGTCGCTGCCGTCGGAATGCATGCGGCTGCAGATGATGCCGCGCGCCGGATCCTCGCTGCGGCCGATGATCGCCGCGCCCGCGCCGTCACCGAACAGCACGCTGATGGTGCGCCCGCGGGTGGTCTTGTCCAGGGCGCGGGAGTGCACCTCGCCCCCGATCAGCAGGATGTTGCGGTACTGCCCGGTTTTGATGAAGGCGTCCGCCATCTGCAGACCGTAGACGAAGCCGGAACATTGCTCGCGGATATCGAAGGCCGGCACCGGGCCGATGCCCAGTTCGCGCTGGACGAACACGCCACAGCCGGGGAAGAAGAAATCCGGCGAAAGGGTGGCGTAGATGATGCAGTCGATCTCTTCCGGCGCAATCCTGGCATCCTCCAGCGCCGCGCGCGCCGCCTTGACGCCCATGCCGTAGTTGCCCTCGTCATCACCCACCCAGTGGCGCTGCTCGATGCCCGAGCGCTCCACCACCCATTCGTGGCTGGTGTCCATCACCTCCGCGAGATCGTGGTTGGTAACGACCCTGGGCGGCAGGTACCCCCCCAGGCCCAGGATGCGGCTGCGCAGTTCGGCCATGCGGAACTCCAATAAGGTATTGGCAGAATACTAGCAGCGATGGCGCCCCGGCCTGTAGGCGCAAACGGGGTAGGTCACCGGAACCGCGCCTGGGGCCGGAGCGCCCGGCCCCTTTTCAGCGAGGAGCCGGAGTCCGGCACTGAGCGAAAGCGGGTTCAGGCCACCAGCTGGCCGCTGGCATAGTCGCTCAGGGCCTGCTCGATCTCATCCCGCGTGTTCATGACGAAGGGGCCGTATTGCACCACGGGTTCGCCGATCGGCTTGCCGGCGAGCATCAGCAGGCGCGCGCCCTCCGCTCCGGCATCCACCTGGATACTGTCGCCCTCGCCCAGCACGGCCAGTTGCTGCCGCTGCAGGCTGCGCTCGCCAATACGGACCTCGCCCTCGTAGACATAGACGAAGGCCACATGGCCGACGGGCAGACGCTGCTTGAAGTCTTCGCCCGCCTGCAGGTGAAGATCTGCGAACAGGGGCTGGGTGCTCAGGCCGGTGATGGGGCCACTGACGGCTTCTCCCTGCAGGGTCAGCTCGCCGGCGATCAGCTTGAGCCGGCCACCGCCGGGCAGGTCGCGCTGGGGAATCTCGGCCGCCGGAATGTCCCGCCAGGAGGCCGGCTGCATCTTTTCCGCTGCCGGCAGGTTGATCCAGAGCTGGAAGCCGCGCATGCGGCCTTCGGTCTGCTGCGGCATCTCGGAGTGGATCACCCCGCGACCGGCGATCATCCACTGCACGTCGCCGCCCCGCAGATGCCCCTTGTTGCCCATGTGGTCCTCGTGAAGCATGTGGCCATCGAGCATGTAGGTCACGGTCTGGAAGCCGCGGTGCGGGTGGCTGGGGAAGCCGCCGATGTAGTCGGCGGCATCGTCCGAGGCGAACTCGTCCAGCATCAGAAAGGGGTCCAGGCGCAGGCCCGGGCGGGCGCCCAGACTGCGGGTGAGCTTGACCCCGGCGCCGTCGCTGGACGGCATGCCGCGGATCAGCTGGTCTATGGCTTTGTGGGTCATGGCTTTTTTTCTCCTGTGGATGCGACCAATTTAAGGCCGACTCAGTCGAAGAAAAAGCGCAATGAATCGGGCGGATTGTTCGATGGATTCGATAGATTCAGCAGGGAGCGGGCATAAAAAAAAGCCGGGCAATGCCCGGCTTTTTCGTCCGCGGAACGCGGGATCAGAAACGCGTCACGAAGCGCAGGTAACCAAAGGTGCCCGGCGTGTCGTAGGTGGTCACGTCGTAGCTGTTGGCGAAGCTGCTGAAGCCCACCGGCGGATCCTGGTCGAACAGGTTGTCGATACCGATGGTCAGGTCGGTGCCGAAATCGGCCAGCGTGTAGGTGAACTGCACGTCGTGATACCAGGTGGCATCCAGCTCGTTCTGCGAGGCGGTAATGTCGTCCGGATTCGGATCGGAGCACAGGCCCAGCGCCGTCAGCGACAGGTCGCCGCCTCGGCCGTCATAGCAGTCTTCGGTCACCGCGCCGATGTAACGCGTGTTCCAGGCCGCCTTCATGTTGTCCATCGACCAGGCCAGCTCGAAGTTGGACTTGACCCGCGGGAAGTTGACCGCAGCCCCGCCCTCGTAACGACCCGCGTAGGAGGTCTTGGTCGAACCGCCGTCAACGGTCGGGTCGAACTGGTCGTACTTGATCAGGTAGCTGGTATCCCAGGTCAGCTTGAACTCGCCGAAGGCATCGAAGGGCAGCTTGTAGTCCATCGTGATGTCGATGCCCGAGGTCTCCAGCTTGGCGAAGTTGGTGAACTGGTTCAGGACGTTGGTGATGCCGTCGTTGGCACCACGCTCGACCGCGTCACAGAAGCTGCGCTCGTCGGGATTGGACCGGTAGCAGGCATCCAGCACGTACTGCGCACCCGGCACCGTGATGAAGTCGTCGATTTCGATCGAGAACCAGTCGAAGTAGACGTTGAACTCGGGCAGGAAGCTCGGGCTGTAGACGAAGCCGGCGGTGAAGGTGTTGGCCGTTTCCGGCTGCAGATTCGGGTTGCCGCCGAAGTCGCTGGGCAGCTGGGACAGGGTCTGCGTGTAGCCATCGTCAATACCGTCAGCGCCGCAGTTGGCATCGGCATTCGCGTCTTCCGCACGCTCATCCGCATCACAGGGATCGACCAGGCTGGGGAAGCTCTGCGCCGCACCCAGGAACAGGTCGGTAATGGCCGGGGCACGGAAGGCCTGCGACGCGGTGCCACGGACCAGCAGGTCCGCCACCGGCTGCCAGCGCAGTCCCGCCTTGCCGACGGTCTTCGAGCCAAAGGCATCGTAGTCGGAGAAGCGGGCCGCCAGTGACAGCTCCAGCGCTTCGGCGAAGGGCTGTGAGGTCAGCAGCGGAATCGCCAGCTCGGCAAAGACTTCACGCGCCTCGATGGAGCCGGCGGTGATGTCCTGCTGGTTGGTGCTGGAGCGCCCGGCCTGCACGAAGGGCGAGGGCACGCTCAGGTAGTCCTCGTTGCGCCATTCGAAGCCCAGCGCGACGCCCAGCGGACCAGCCGGCATCTCCAGCAGCTCGGTGCTGAAGTTCAGGTAGACGTTCTGCATCTCCTGTTCCTGGCTGCTTTCATCCACGTAGATGATGTAGTCCAGCTGGTCCTGGGTGATGGAGCCGGTGCCGTCCGGACCCTGGCCGCCGAACATGTTCAGCGGCACGCAATCCGGGTCGGCCGCGCAATCGGCCGCCGGCCCCAGGGCCAGACGGGCGTGATCCAGGTCGATCAGACCAAAGTCCACGGCCTCGTTCTCGCTCTTGCCCCAGGCACCGCCGAACTCCCAGGACACGAAACGGCCCAGGGTGTCGAACTCGCCGGTCAGGCCGAAGCCCACGCGGGCGGTGTCAACAGTCTGGTTGAAGTCACGCACGCCCTGCTCGACCATGCGGCGCAGCACGGCGCCGAAGCCGATCAGCTCGGAGTTGGGGTCCGCGCGGCCCATGTCCTGGTTGAAGGGGTTGAACGCCTGATCTTCGGCGATATAGATCGTCGAGAACGGGGGGAACAGCAGGTCGCCGGTGAACAACGGCATCTCGGCCAGCACCTGGCGCGAGACGCGGCGGTTGTACAGCGCCTCGGCGGTGAAGTTCATGCCGAAGGGCAGCGGCTGGTTGATCATCGCGAA
>JBFKIN010000240.1:0-4714 GCA_041632255.1 Oceanococcus sp.
CGAGGCCATGCGTCACGCCTATCCGGAGCGGCGCCTGGTGCTGCTGTTCCAGCCCCATCGTTACAGCCGCACGCGTGATCTGCTCGACGATTTCGCCGAAGTGCTGGGTGGCGCCGATGTGCTGCTGCTCACCGAGGTCTACGCCGCGGGCGAGGCCGCCATCGCTGGGGCGGACGGACGGTCTCTGGCCCGGGCGATCCGCCTGCGTGGCGACATCGAGCCCATCTTCGTGCCGACCCTCGACGAGGTCGAGCGGCGTCTGGCCGGGGTGCTGGCTGATGGTGACCTGGTGCTGACCCTCGGGGCGGGCAATATCGGCGCCTGGGCCCAGGCGCTGGCGGCGAAAGGAGGCCTGGCATGACGGCGCTGCGCGGCGAGCTTCGCGAGCACGAGCCGATGAGCCGGCACACCAGCTGGCGGGTCGGCGGTCCGGCGGATATCTGGTACCGCCCGGCCGACCGTGACGATCTGCAGGCCTTCCTGGGCAACCGCAAGCAGCCCTGTCTGTGGCTGGGTCTGGGCAGCAACCTGCTGGTTCGTGATGGCGGGATCCGGGGCGCAGTCATCACCCTCTACGACACGCTGGCCGAGATGCGCCGGCTGGACGAGCGGCGGGTCTACGTGGAAGCCGGGGCGCATTGTGCCCGGCTGGCCAAATTCTGCGCGGCCCAGGCACTGGCTGGCGCTGCGTTCTTCGCCGGCATCCCCGGCACCGTGGGCGGCGCGCTGGCCATGAATGCCGGCGCCTTCGGCGGTGAAACCTGGCCGCATGTGCGGGCGGTCGAGATGCTGGATCCCCAGGGGCAGTTGCGGCGTTTCGAGGCGACCGAGTTCCATTACGGCTACCGGACGGTGGAGCTGCCGCTGGCTGGTGGCTTCTTCCTGTCGGCCGAGCTGGAGTTTGCGCCCGGCGATGCGGCGGCCGAGGCGGACAAGGTGCGCGGCCTGCTGCGTCAGCGTCGCGCCACCCAGCCGGTCGGTCAGCCCAGCTGTGGCTCTGTCTTCACCAACCCGCCGGGCGACCACGCGGCCCGGCTGATCGAGGCCTGCGGGCTCAAGGGGCATCGCATCGGCGGTGCCCAGGTGGCGGAAAAGCATGCCAATTTCATTCTGAACACCGGTGACGCGAGCGCCGCCGACATTGAGGCGCTGATCCTTCATGTGCAGCAGACGGTGGCGCAGCACTGCGGGGTCGAACTGCACACGGAAGTGCGCGTCGTCGGGGAGGTGGCCGCATGAGCGCGCGCGATTACGGCAGGGTGGCGGTACTCTGCGGTGGCTGGTCGGCCGAGCGTGACGTCTCGTTGGTCAGCGGTCGCGCTGCCTACGAGGCACTGCGCCGGCAGGGCGTGGAGGCCGAGCTCATCGACGCCACGCCGGCCCGGGTGCTGGGGCTGGCTGGCGAAGGTTTCGAGCGGGTGTTCATCGCCCTGCACGGTCGCGGGGGAGAGGACGGACAGGTCCAGGCCGCGCTGGAACTGCAGGGTCTTCCTTATACCGGCAGTCGCATGGCCGCATCGGCGCTGACCATGGACAAGGCGGTGACCAAGGCGCTGTGGCGCAGCCAGGGGATTCCCACTCCGCCCAGCCTGCTGCTGCGGCCCGGCTTCGATCCCGCCGCGGTGGTCGAAACCCTGGGTCTGCCGATTTTCGTCAAGCCGGCCAATGAAGGTTCGAGCATTGGCATGAGCAAGGTCAGCCGTGCGGAGGATCTGCCCGCGGCCCACGTCGCCGCGGCGGGCTACGACCGGGCGGTGCTGGCGGAGCGTTTCATCGATGGCCAGGAGTACACCGCGGCCATCCTGCACGGCCAGGCCCTGCCGCTGATCCGGGTTCAGCCGGCGGCGGAATTCTACGACTATCACGCCAAGTACCAGGCGGAAGACACGGCATATCACTGCCCCTGTGGGCTGCCCGCCGGGCGGGAGGCGGAGCTCCAGGCCTTGTGCCTGCGCGCCTTCGAATCCAGCGGAGCGCGGGGCTGGGGCCGGGTCGACTTCTTCGTGGATCAGGGCGGCGAGCCCTGGTGTCTGGAGGTCAACACGGTGCCGGGCCTGACCAGTCATTCGCTGGTGCCCATGGCTGCGCGTGCTGCGGGTCTGGATTTCGAGCAGCTGATGCTGAAGATTCTGGACACCAGCCTGGAGGACGAGGCATGAGCGCTCCGCAAGCCGCCGTCGCCCGACCCCTGCCATCGCTGGACTACGGCGTTGGCGCCGGTGTGGCCCTGCTGGTGGCCGGACTGATCGGCTTCGGTCTGGCTCGCGCCGGCTCCGTGCCCTTGCGCATGGACATCTACGGGGAGCTCGGCCGGATCAGTCCAGTGCAGGTGCGCGAAGCCGCCGCACCGATGCTGGTCGCGGGGTTCTTCCAACTGGATGGCAGCGCGCTGGAAGATCGGCTGCGCAACCTGCCCTGGGTGCGCAGCGCCGTGGTCGAACGGCTGTGGCCGGACCGTGTGGCGGTGCATCTGACGAGCTACCGTCCGCTGGCGCTGTGGGGCGAGGACGCCGTGCTCAGTGACGACGGCAGCCTGGTCCGGGCCACGGAACGGCCCGCGATGGATCTTCACATCGAAGCGCCCGCCAGTCGGGTCGCGGTGGTCTTTGCCGACCTGCAGGTGGTGCGCAGCCGGCTGCCCGAGGGCTGGCAGCTGGCGCGGTGGACGCTGAGCGCGACCGGCGACCGCCAGGCCGTGATCGTTCAGAACGATCACCGCATCACGCTGGAGTTCGGGCGTGAGCCGGTCGCCGAAAAATTCAAGCTGCTGGCAGACATCGCTCTGCCGGTGTTGCAGCCACGATTGGCCGAGGTGGCCGCCGTGGATCTGCGTTATCGCAATGGTTTCGCCGTCCGCTGGCTGGACGGCACGGTGGAAAAGGACTGATGGCCAAGAAAACTGATCGCAGCAACCTGATCGTGGGTCTGGATGTGGGGACATCCAAGATTGCCGCGATCGTCGGCGAGGTGAATGCCGGCGGAGAGGTCGAGATCGTGGGCTTCGGCAGCCATCCTTCGCGTGGCCTGAAGAAGGGTGTGGTGGTCAACATCGAGGCCACGGTGCAGTCGATCAAGCGCGCCGTGGAGGAAGCCGAGCTGATGGCGGGCTGCCGCATCCAGTCGGTCTACGCCGGCATTTCAGGCAGTCACGTGCGCAGCCTCAATTCCAACGGCATCGTCGCCGTGCGCAACCGCGAGGTCAGTCAGCACGACGTGGACCGCGTGATTGATGCGGCCTGCGCAGTGGCTATTCCGGCCGACCAGAAACTGCTGCATGTGCTGCCGCAGGAATTCATCGTTGACGATCAGGGCGGCATCTCCGAGCCGATCGGTATGTCCGGCGTGCGGCTGGAAGCCCGGGTGCACATGATCACCGGCAGCGTCAGCGCGGCGCAGAACATTGCCAAGTGCGTGGAACGCTGCGGCCTGCAGGTGGACAAGCTCATCCTGGAGCAGCTGGCGTCCAGTTACGCCGTGCTGATGGACGACGAGAAGGAACTGGGCGTGTGCCTGGTCGACATTGGTGGGGGCACCTCCGACATCGCCGTTTTCGAGCACGGTGCGATCCGCCATACGGCGGTCATTCCGATCGGCGGCGACCACGTCTCCAACGACATCGCGGTGGCGCTGCGGGCTCCGCCCAAGAATGCGGACGACATCAAGATCAAGCACGGCTGCGCGCTGCCCGAGCTGCTCGAGGGCGAGGAGATGATCGATGTCTCTGAAGTCGGTGACCGGCCGAATCGGCGCATGTCGCGGCATGTGCTGACCGAGGTCATCCGGGCGCGGATGGAGGAACTGTTCCGGCTGATCCTGCGCGAAGTGCGTCGGGGCGGTTTCGACACCATGCCGGCCGGTGGCGTGGTGCTGACGGGTGGCAGTTCCCAGCTGCGCGGAGCGGTGGAACTGGCGGAGGAAATATTCGAGGTACCGGTGAGATTGGGGCTGCCGACCGGCGTCTCCGGACTGTCGGACGTGGCGCGTGACCCTGGGCACGCCACGGGCATCGGCTTGTTGCGGTTCGGCTCGCAGAGCCAGCCGCAGGCGCCAGGGAAATACGGGGAGTCGACGTTCGGCCAGGTGCTGGCGCGGATGAAAAGCTGGTTTACGGGCAATTTCTGATTTTTTTGTGTTGAGTTCACGTCATTTGAACGAGGAGAGTAACAATGGGTGAGGTATTCGAAGTCATGGAAACGCAGACCAAGGAAGCGGTCATCAAGGTGGTCGGCGTCGGTGGCGGCGGCAGCAACACCGTCAACCAGATGGTGGCCGCCGGCATCAAGGGCGTGGAGTTCATCTGCGCCAACACGGATGCGCAGCATCTGCGCCGCTGTGGAGCCGACGTGCTGCTGCCGATCGGGCAGCAGATCACGCGTGGTCTGGGTGCCGGTGCGGATCCGAACGTCGGTCGGCAGGCCGCGCTGGAGGATCGTGACCGCATCATCGAGCTGATCGAGGGCACGGACATGCTGTTCATCACGGCCGGCATGGGTGGTGGCACGGGCACCGGGGCGGCGCCGGTAGTGGCCGAGATTGCCCGCGAAATGGGCATTCTGACCGTTGCGGTCGTGACCAAGCCGTTCCAGTTCGAGCGGGCCAAGCGCATGACCGTGGCCAAGCACGGCATCGAGGAACTGAACAAGCACGTGCATTCGCTGATCGTGATCCCGAACGAGCGCCTGCTGCCGGTGCTCGGCAAGGGCGTCTCGATGCG
>JBFKIN010000241.1:0-4702 GCA_041632255.1 Oceanococcus sp.
ACAAGATCGCGCCAGACCTCGGGTCCGGGCCTGACCGGCGACACGTCGTCGAGCATGGGATGCAGACGTTCTTCCCAGGCCGCGACACGCCGCTGCAGATCCTGGTCCTGCCTCAGGTAAACCTCGAAACGGTCGCGCGCGAGCCCGCGCAGGGTGCCCAGGACGTACTGTCCTGCCAGTTTTTCGCGCAGCTCGGAATTCGCCAGTTTCATCGCTCCAGGCACTCCCTGAGACGATCCAGCCCGCGACGAACCCAGCTCTTGATGGTGCCCAGCGGCGTGTCCATCCGCGTGCTGAGCTCCTGGTGCGAGTAACCCTCGACGAAAGCCAGCGTGACACAGGCTCGTTGTTGCTCGCCCAGTTCCTCCAGACAGGGCTCCAGGCGAGGTTCGGCACCGCCGTCCGGGCGCTGCCCCTCGTCGGGCCACTGCGCCACGGCCTGCTCGTCCAGCGGCAGTTCGCGGCTCTGCCGCCGGAGCAGGTCCAGCGCGCGATAGCGCACAATGGAGTTCATCCAGGTGTTGCCCCTGGCGCGCTCGGCGCGATAGGTCGCGGCGTTCTGCCAGATTTGTACGAATGCATCCTGCAAGGCCTCCTCGGCCTGGGCTCTGGATCGCAATATACGCACGGCAACGCCAAGCAGATGCGCGGCAGTTGCGTCATACAGCTCGCGGAAGGCGGCACGGTCACGCAGGGCAACGCGGGCCAGCAGCGCTTCGATGCGTTCGTTTTCGTCCATGCGCGAGGATGAGGACCGGGGGGCTGGCATCATGCCGGGCATGGGCCTGGCCCGCAATGCCTGCATCCAGTTTCGCCGCATCGCCGTATGTGTCTGTAGAGACCATTGGCAAGAGCGAGAACATGCGGATCGCGATCATCGGCGGCGGCATAGCCGGCCTGACCAGCGCCTACCAGTTGCACCGGCAGCACGAGGTGGTGCTGTTCGAGAAGGCGTCGGCCCCGGGCGGACACAGCTGGACCGTGGATGTCGAACTGGAACAGGGCCGCTGGGCCGTGGATACCGGCTTCATCGTCTACAACGAACGGACCTATCCGCGTTTCATCCGCCTGCTGGCTGAGCTCGGAATCAGCGGCAAGCCCACCCCGATGAGTTTCAGCGTCAGCGACCCCGTCTCCGGCCTGGAGTACGCCAGCGATGGCCTGGGTGGCATATTCGCCCAGCGCCGGAATCTGCTGAACCCCGGGCATTACCGCATGGTGGCGGAAATTCTGCGCTTCAACCGCCAGGCCCGGCAGCTGCTGGAACAGCCCTGCGGCCTGAGCCTCGGAGACTATCTGGAGCAGGGCGACTACTCGGATGCCTTTGTCGAGCGCTACCTGCTGCCCATGTGCGCCGCCATCTGGTCCGCGTCCCTGGACGAGGCCGGCGAGTTTCCGGCCGACCACTTCGTCGAATTCTTCAGCAATCACGGACTGCTCAGCGTATCCGACCAGCCACAGTGGCTGGTGATCCCGGGCGGTTCCCGCGAGTACGTGCGGCGGTTCGCAGCCATTCTGGGCTCCCGCATCCGCAGCGCCTGCCCGGTCGATGCCGTGCGCCGCCATCCCGACCGGGTGGAGGTCCTCAGCCAGGGCCGTTGGGAAAGCTTCGACCAGGTCATCCTGGCCTGCCACAGCGATCAGGCACTGGCCCTGCTGCAAGACCCCGATGAGCGCGAAAGCGAGATTCTCGGCGCGCTGCCCTATCAGGCCAACGAGGTGATTCTGCATACCGACGAGGACCTGCTTCCCGCCACGCGCCGGGCCTGGGCCTCCTGGAACTACAACCTGGCGCCCGACCGGACGAAGCCGGCCACCCTGACCTATCACATGAACCGTCTGCAGGGCCTGAAGGCACCGGTGGAGTTCTGCGTCACCCTGAACCAGCGCCAGGACATCCGGCCGGAGGCGATCCTCGACGAATTTGTGTACGACCACCCGGTCTACACACTCAGCGCCAACGCCGCGCGGGGCCGCCGGGCGGAAATCTGCGGGACCGGGCGCACCCATTATTGCGGCGCCTACTGGTACAACGGTTTCCATGAGGACGGCGTGCGCAGCGCGCTGGATGTGACCGCCCGCCTGGGAGCGCCGGCATGAGCGCTGGCGTACTGCGGGGCACGCTCAGTCATGCGCGCCTGAGTCCGCCCCTGCACCGTTTCCGTTACCCGATCAGCCTGATCCAGCTGGACCTGGATCTGGCTGCCCGGCAGCTGAAGCCCTTCTGGCTGTGGTCCATGGACCGCCCCAACCTGGGCTGCATCCTGCGCAGGGATCATCTGCGCGGCGGCGACCCCGACCTCGCCACGGCGGCGCGCGACCGGGTGGAAGCTGAAACCGGTCAGCGCCCTCTGGGCCGCATCACGCTGATCACACAGCCTCGCTGCTGGGGGCTGGGTTTCAACCCGATCAGCCTGTACCTCTGCCACGACGGGGCGCAGCAGCTGCAGGCTGTGATCGCCGAAGTGCACAACACGCCATGGGGCGAACAGATCGCCTATGTCCTTCCCGTGCCGGCGGGGGTGAACCGGCCATTGAATCTGGAATTCGCCAAGACCATGCATGTCTCGCCATTCCAGCCCATGGACCTGCACTACCGTCTGATACTGGACGACCGCCCTGACCGGATTGATATCGGCCTGGACTGCAGCCGTGACGGTGCGCGGGTGTTCGCGGCACGCCTGCGTCTGGCCAGGCTGCCGCTGCGCAGCCGTCATCTGGCCCGCCTGCTGATCGGCCGGGCGCTGAAGCCGGCTGGCGTCAAGGTAGCCATCTACTGGCAGGCGCTGCGGCTGTGGCTCAAGCAGGCCCGCTACTACCCGCATCCGGGTGCGCCCCGCGCGACATCCACCCCTCCACCGACTTCTCCGTGAGCCGAACATGAGCACAAAAATCACGCACTACGCCGAAGACCTGTCCGCCGCTCCTCGCGCCAGCCTCCTCCAGGGCCTGTTGCGAGGCGCATTGCAGAACCAGCTCGCTGGCATTGAAGGCGGGGCCATCGTCCTGCATGAAGACGGCCATGCGCCCCGCATGCTGGGCCGGGAGCAGGCCGGACAGCCTCTCCTCCAGGTCCGCATCCACGACGCGGCGTTCTACGAGTACGCCAGCCTGGGCGGCTCCGTCGGCCTGGGTGAGGCCTGGGTGCTGGGACTGTGGAGCACCGACGATCTGGTCGGAGTCACCCGCCTGATGCTCCGCAACCTCGCCCTGCTGGATGCCATGGACTCGGGCCTCGCCCGCCTGCGCCAGCCCTTGCTGAAACTGTTTCAGTGGCGTCACCGCAACCGGCGTCGCAACAGCCGCCTGAACATCGCTGCCCACTACGATCTCGGCAATGACTTCTTCCGGCTGTTTCTGGATGACGGCATGAATTACTCCGCGGCCATGTACCGCGACAGTGCCGACAGCCTGGAAGCGGCCCAGGAGCGCAAGCTGGATACGATCTGCCGCAAGCTGGCCCTGGAACCGGGCGAGCATCTGGTCGAGATCGGCACCGGCTGGGGCGCACTGGCCATCCACGCCGCGCGACATTACGGCGTGAAGGTCACCACCACGACGATCTCGCAGGAGCAGCACCGCCTCGCAACGGAAAAGGTGGCGGCTGCCGGCCTGTCCGGGCAGATCACCGTGCTCCTGTCCGATTACCGCGACCTGACGGGCGAATACGACAAGCTGGTCTCCATCGAGATGATCGAGGCCGTGGGGGAAGCCTACTATCCCACCTACCTGAAGACGATCAGTCGCCTGCTCAAGCCGCAGGGTCAGGCCCTGATCCAGGCCATCACCTGTCGCGATCAGTACTACGCACAGTATCGGGAAGGCACGGACTTCATCCGCCGCTACATTTTCCCCGGTGGCCATCTGCCCTCCATCGGTTGTCTGCTCGATGTTGCCACCGCGCACACCGACCTGCGGCTGTTCCACCTGGAAGATTTCTCGCTGGACTATGCCCGCACCCTGGCGCACTGGCGCCTGCGCTTCCGTGCCCGCGAGGACGCCATCCGCGCGCAGGGCTACAGCGGCCGCTTCCTGAGGCTCTGGGACTACTATCTGGCGACCTGCGAGGCCGCTTTCGCCGAGCATCACACCGGGGTGGTTCAACTGCTTCTGACCCGGCCGGGATGCCGCCGGGATGCTGTTTGCGCATGATGGGAAGGCTGACCACCATCGCGGCCCGGGGCAAGAGCGACGGGCCGCCCATTACGGAGCCTGGACCCATGACCATCCGCCTCATTTCCGCCAGCCTGCTGCTGGCCGCCTTTGCCCCGCTCGTGCAGGCGGCCACCGAGTTGCAGGGCTTCGCCTACGACCGGCGCAGCGGGGAGTTGCTGTACACCGAGCAACACCGCATGGCCTTCACCGAACAGACCTTGCAGAGCCACCGCGTCCGGTACCTGGACCCTGACGGCGAGGTCTTCGTGGAAAAGACCCTGGACTACAGCCGGCACCCCTACGCACCGGACTTTGGCCTGCATGACCTGCGGGACGGCTACCGCGAGGGCGGCGCGATCACCGATGAGGGATACCGCCTGTATCGCCAGGACCGGGAGGGCGCGCCGCAGCGGGACGCCCGGGTCAGGCTCGGGCCCGAACTGGTTGTTGACGCGGGCTTCGACCGTTATGTCAAAGCCCATCTCCCGGAGCTTCTGGAGCAGGAGCGCGGCCAGTTTCGCATGGCCGTGCCGGGTCACCTGACCTC
>JBFKIN010000242.1:0-4670 GCA_041632255.1 Oceanococcus sp.
ATTCGCCGGCGGCGGTGTCCGGACCGGCAGTGTCGTCCCGAGCGGGACAGGAGCCGGTGGTCACGTCGCCACTGGACGTGCCGCCGCCCGCCCCGGCAACCGATGACAGCGCGCGCGTCGCCCGCATCATGGCCATGGACTGGGAGGAGCTTGAAGCCTGGGTCCGCAGCCAGTCGCGTGAAGCGGCCCGTCAGGCGGTGTTCGGCGTCGGCGCGCGCGATGCGCCGCTGATGGTCATTGGCGAGGCGCCGGGTGCGGAAGAGGATGAACGTGGCGAGCCTTTCGTGGGCCGGGCCGGGCAGTTGCTGGATCAGATGCTCCGGGCGATCGGCCACACGCGGCAGAAATCGGTCTACATCGCCAACATCTGCAAGTTCAGGCCGCCCAATAACCGCGATCCGCTGCCGGAGGAAATCGCGGAAGACCTGCCTTATCTTCGTCGACAGATTCAGTTGGTGTCGCCGAGGGTCCTGCTCGCGGTGGGACGGATTGCGGCGCAGAACCTGCTGGAGCGCAGCGATCCGATCGGGCGGATGCGTGGACAGGAGTTTGTCGATGCCGACAGTGGCCTGCCGGTTGTGGTGACCTACCATCCGGCCTATCTGCTGCGCAGTCCGCGGGAGAAGGCCAAGGCCTGGCAGGACCTGAAAAGGGTCCGTGCATTGCTGTCCGCGGGCTGAACGAGGTGGCGCCGGCAGACGCGCCACAGGTCAGGCCCCTGCGTCCGGCCGACCTGCCCCAGGTGCTGGACAATGAAGATGCGGCCTACGAATTTCCGTGGTCATCGGGCATCTTCGAAGACTGTCTGAAGATGGGATACCCGGCCTGGGTGGCCGAGGACGCAGCCGGCCAGATCATGGGCCACGCCGTGTTGACCATGGCGGTGGGTGAGGCCCATGTGCTGAATCTTGGCGTGCACCCGCAGCATCAGCGTCAGGGCGTGGGACGCGCCCTGTTGCGGACCCTGCTTGAGCATGCCCGGCAGGAATCCGCCATCAGGATGTTCCTGGAGGTGCGCGCTTCCAATGCGGCCGCGCGTGCGCTGTATCAGGCCCATGGCTTCGAGGAAGTCGGGCTGCGCAAAGGCTATTACCCACTGGCGTCCGGGCGCGAAGACGCGGTCGTGCTTCGGCTGGACTTCTGAGCCGGCGGGCCGCCGTGGCATACTCCGGGGGTGGCATCCGTCGGCGGGGAGGGTCGGCGAGACGGTCACGGGGAACACAGCGCAGCGGGGACACCCCAGAATGATTCTGAAAATCGGTGGCTTCCTGAACCGTCGCGGGCCGGAACGCTCGCGGCTGCGCATTGGCTATGTGCCGACCCTGGATGCCGCAGTGCTGCTGGTGGCGCAGGCCAAGGGCTTTTTTGCCAACGAAGATCTAAGGGTGCAATTGTCGCGCCTGGGTTCCTGGCAGAAAGTGGCGGAAAAACTGGCTGCACGGGAACTGGATGCCGCGCAGATGTCCGGCACGGAGCCACTGGTCGCCCATCTGGGCATGCACGGCCAGTCATGGCCGTTACGCACGGCCTGCGTTCTGGCGATGGGCGGCAGCGGTTTTGCCGTGACGCCGGGGCTGCTGAAACAGATTCAGGCGAGAATGGGCACTGCCGGGGTGTCCGATGCACAGGCCCTGATGAAGGGGCTGGCGCAGGTCGTGCATGGCCGGCGCGAGGCCGGTGAGCCTGCGCTGCGTTTCGCCGTGACGGATGCCTACAGCGTGGGCAGCTACGATCTGCGCTATTGTCTGGCGAGCGTCGGTATAGATCCCTCTCTGCATGTGGAAATCGTTCCGATCACGCCCATGCGGATGCTGAGCACTCTGCGCAGCGGCAATTACGACGGGGCCTGGCTGGATGAGCCTTACGGCCGACTGGCGCAGTCCGAAGGCCAGATGAAGTTGCTGCTGAGCAAGCAGGTGTTCTGGAATCACAGTCTGGGCAAGGTCCTCGCGGTTCACGAGTCCTTCATCCGCCGCAATCCGCGGACCCACCGGGCCCTGCTGCGTGCGGTGCTGTCCGCCGCGGAGTGGATCGAATCCTATCGCGAGGAGGCGGTGGAACTGCTGGCCAGCCGCCATGGCCTGGATCTGGAGCCGGCGGCGCTGATGTCCCTTGTCGAGGGGCTGCCTGCTCAGGCTGGCGCCGGAGCACAGGACATTGTCATCGCGGCCGGTGCCGCCAATTTTCCCTGGTACTCGCAGGCCGTCTGGTACCTGGGACAGATGATCCGCTGGGGCGACTACAGCCAGGTCATGGATTTCAAGAAGACCGCCCAGGCGGTATTCCAGCCACGCTATTACCGTGAGGCCGCGCGCGATCTGTCGCTGCCGCATCCCAGCATCGGCTACAAGAACGAAGGCGAGCACGCGGGAGAGTGGCAGCTTGAGGAGGCTTCCCAGCCCATACGCATGGGGCCGGACCTGTTCTTCGACCGGCGCATCTACAAGCCGCGTCAGACCATGCGTTACCTGAATGGTCTGGAAATCAGCCACATCGGCGCACCGCTGGATGCCATGTGGGCGATCCGCTGAGAGGCGCGGTTCTCGCGCCTCAGGGCTGGTCGGGAAAGCGCTGGATGCGACGCTTCAGCTCACGGAACTGCTGCGCATTCTCCGCCGCGCCCGCGTAACGCAGGCTCACGTACAGTTCTCCGATCGCGCTGGCCGCTTGCGCCCATTCGGGCCGTTCCCGGGCGACCCGTTCGCTCAGGTCGCGTGGCCCCTCGCTGGCGCGAGGATTCAGTCCCGCGCGGCTCAGCTGGGCTTGATAGCGACGCCAGAGGCGCAGGATCGGATCCATCTCCGAGTGGGCGCGGAACTGTCGGTTCGCCCAAAGGCCCACAACGATCAGTACCGCGATGGTGATCAGGGTCAGGGCGATCAGCATGGCGCGCAGGCTGGGCAGACCCAGCTTGCGCAGGAAGTCGCGTTGCAGTTCCGGACCGTAGGCCAGAAACCAGCGGTTCCAGGCCTCGTTCACCTGATCCCAGCCCAGGCGCAACCGCACCAGCAGGTCGCGCCCCGGTCGGGCCAGTCCGGGAACCGGCTCGCCCAGTGGCAGGCTGCGGCCCAGGCCGAACTCAATGCGCTCGGGGGCGACCGCAGCGGTCGGGTCGACCCTCACCCAGCCGCGCCCCTCCAGCCAGACTTCGCTCCAGGCGTGCGCGTCGGACTGGCGCACGATGTAGTAGTCCCCGTTTTGTCCGGCGCCCTGGTAGCCGGTGACCACTCGGGCCGGCACGCCAGCCACGCGCATCAGGAAGGTAAAGGCGCTGGCATAGTGCTCACAGAAGCCGCGCCGGCTGTCGAACAGGAATTCATCGATCAGGTTCTCGTTGAACAGGGGGGGCGGTTGCAGGGTGTAGCTGAAGGGCTGCTCCCGAAAATGCGTCAGCGCGGCGCGAATGACCGCCTCGTCGTCGGACGCGTTCTGCCGCCAGCCAGCAGCCAGGGCACGAGCCCGCGGATTGATATCAGGAGGGGTGCGCAGATTGCGCCGGATCACATAGGGCAGGATGTCGAATTCGACACGGAATTCGGGCACTGCGTTGAGCCGGAACAGCATCTTGGACTGGATGTCGTAGCGATGGCGCAGGACCAGATCCGGACCCAGTTCCGTGTTGTCCGGCAGCGGCGCCTGCGGCAGGTCCAGGGCCAGTAGCCATTTCTTCCCGTGCGCCTCCAGCTGCATCTCGTAGCCAACCGGATCGCCAAGATACTCGGCGGTGACAACGCGGGGAAAATCGGCGTTCTCGCTGACACGCCAGCTGCGCCCATCGAAGTCTTCCAGCACGGGACCACGCCAGTAGAGCTGACTGGCCCGCGGCACCGGGCCGTCAAAGCGGACCCGGAAGGCGACCTCGTCGGACAGACTGAGGTTGCTGATGCCACCTGGATCCATGGTCTCGTCCAGGCCGCTGACCGCATCCCCCGGGTCTGACGGCAGGCCCCACAGCGGCCCGGGAATCCGCGGAAACAGCAGGAAAAAGACCAGCATCAGCGGCAAGGCCTGCAGCATCAGAGTGCCGCCCATGCGGGCGAGCAATCGCAATGGCAGCGCCCCCTGCGGATGGTTGACCTCGATCAGCACCATGGTGACGGCCAGGGCGCCGGCCAGCAGGAGCGGCAGCATGATCATGTCCTGGCTGAACAGGAAATGCGTGACCAGAAGGAAGTAGCTGAGGTAGATCACCACCAGATAGTCGCGCCGCTGGTTCATTTCGGTCAGCTTCATGGCGAGCATGCCCAGCAGCAGGGCAACACCCGCGTGATGGCCGTTGAAGGTGCGAAACTGCGCGTAGATGGCGCCAAAAGTGAGGATGGTCAGCAGGTTGCGCCATAGCGGTCGAGGCATGGCCCAGGTGCGCTGGGCCGCCATGCCTCGCCACAGGCCCAGACCCAGGACCAGCGCGCCCAGCCATGGCGGCATGCGCAACAGATGCGGCAGGGCGAGCAGGGCGAGCATGGCCAGAATGTGCAGGACATGCTGTGGAGGCAGGTGATCGGCAGGTGCGGCGGGGTGGTTCATGCGGACGTGGAAAAGCGCGCCAGCGCCTCGAGGCAGGCATTGCGGTGCGTCAGCCCACGGCCCGGGGGAATCTCCTTGCCTGGCAGCCGCAGGCCGTAGGGATTGCGACCGGCTTCGCAGTCCAGCACCCAGCGACACAGCTG
>JBFKIN010000243.1:0-4645 GCA_041632255.1 Oceanococcus sp.
GAATGACCGGAGACAAACATGTTGCGATACGCCTGCCGCCTGATCCTGCCCGCCCTTCTGCTCAGCGCCTGCGGGGAGGGTGGCCGGGTCGACGGACAGGCCCGCAATCAGGCGCCCGACGCCGACTGCACGCTCTACAACGAGCCCTGCTACCCCTCGCCGGAATGGTTCGCCCGCGAGGCGGAGAACTTCGCGATGAACGGCCAGGCACCTGCCGAGCAGGCCGCCGATCCGAATTTCATGGTGCGCTGGAACGAGCAGGGCACGATGAACCGGCTCGAATACACACAGCGCTCCGCCGACGATCCGTACTGGAGCTCGGGCGAAAACGCCTGCGCCAGCCTCAGCGGACCCTGCACCGGTGACCCCTACCTTTACCCCGGCGTGGACCCCTTCTACGACGAGGTCGGCGAGGTGATCCCGGTCAATTTCTACGACCAGGACGGGGCCCGGCTCAGCGGTCGGGTCTGGGCGCCGCGCCAGCGCGCCGAGGGCCAGACCTTTCCCGCCGTCGTCATCATCAACGGCTCGGTGCAGGCGCCGGAAACCCTGTACTGGTGGGCGGCCAAGATGCTGGTTGAAAACGGTTACCTGGCGATGACCTTCGATCCCCGCGGGCAGGGGCGTTCGGATTCCCAGACCCCGGATGGCGAGCGCGGCACCAATGTCAACAGTGTGGTGTTCCGGCGCAATCTGATCGATGCCATCGATTTCCTGTACTCCAGCCCGCAGGCCCCCTACGTGCACAATCTGCCCGGTTCGCCGGGCTACGAGGGCGACGGCGGTGAAGCCGCCACGACCCCCTTCAACCCGGTTCACGCGCTGCTGGACCGGGACCGCCTGGGCATTGCCGGCCACTCGCTGGGCGCCACCGGGGTCAGCGTGGTGCAGGGCGAGCAGCCCTGGCCCGGCACCGCCATGGCCGACAACCCGGTCGATGTGCTGGTGGCCTGGGACAACCTGTCGCTCTCCGGCAGCCTGGATGGCGTCGACGTGGTGCCGCGGGTCCCGGCCATGGGCCAGTCCGGGGATTATTTCCTCGCGCCGACCCCCTACACCGAGCCGCCGGACCCGGACGGAAAGCGCGCCGGATTCCTCAACTGGCAGGCCAGCGGCGTGCCGGCGATGCAGGTCAACGTGCGCGGTGGCGCGCACTACGAGTGGTCGCTGTTGCCCGGTTTTCCGGCCACCTCCTGGGAAGCCGGCGGCGATGGCGGTTGGGGCAACCCCATGGCCCGGCATTACACCCTGGCCTGGTTCGACCGCTGGCTCAAACTGCCGGGCGAACCGGGCTATGAGACGGCGGACGCCCGTCTGACCGCCGACGCCGACTGGCGCGAGCGCATGAGCTTCTATTTCCCGTCGTCCTACGATTACCCCGCCCGGGACGGAACCCGCCAGCACTGCGAAGACATCCTGCGGGAATGCCCGTAGCGCTGATCGCGACCGGCCCTGCTCGATTCTGATCAGGACCCTTTGCGCGATCTCCGCGCCGCAAGGCGCGGGCGCCGGGGTTCGCATGGCCCCTGTCTGCCGGGCGTTGAGCACGGTCTTTCGCTGAGCCCCGCACGCATCGGACTCGGCCGGCTGGACTCGAAACGCCCAAGGGCCGTCGCTTCCGTGCGGCGGCCCGGCGGCGCCGGCCATGCGTTACAGTGCGCGCCCCGTCCTCAGGAAGCATGCCCATGACCTGGACCATCTATCTTTCCGGCGAGATCCACACCGATTGGCGCGAGCAGATCGAGACTGGCGCGCGGGCCGCCGGGCTGGATTGCCGCTTCACCTCCGCGGTGACCGACCACGCCGCCAGCGACGCCGCCGGCGATCTGCTGGACCCGCCCAGCGAAGGCTACTGGCGGGATCACAAGTCCTCCGGGGTGAATGCCCTGCGCACCCGGACCCTGATCCGGCAATGTGATCTGGCGGTGATCCGTTTCGGCGACAAGTACCGCCAGTGGAACGCCGCCTTCGATGCGGGGCAGTGCGCCGCGCTGGACAAGCCCTATATCACCCTGCATGACGAGTCCCTGGTCCACGCGCTCAAGGAAGTGGACCAGGCGGCCTGCGCCTGGGCGCAGAGCCCGGAGCAGGTCGTCGAAGTTCTGAAGTACGTGACCGGCTGAGCCTGCGGCGTCGGGGAGCCGGTTGCCGTCCCGGTGTCGTGCGGGACGGACCCCGGTGGGTGTCCGGCGACGGGCGCCGGCGGATGCGCATCATCCGGCAGGCAGCGGCCTGCGAACAGGCCGGTTGGCACAGGCCACCACTCATCCCGAGTACTGACAGAGGGTCTCGATCCGTCCCTGCTTGATGCGGATGTGCACCGTGCGCGGGTTGTGGCCGCGCCGGACCAGGGTCCAGCGGTTGCCGGAAGGGCCGCGCACCCAGTGCAGGGTGCTGGAGCGGCGGATCGCGCTGAGCGCGCGGCCGACATCGTCGCCCTCGCGCAGGATTTTCTGACCGATTCGCACCGGGGTGTCGCAGCCGTTGAGCCTTGCCGCCAGGGCCGCATCGGCACTCAGCAGCAGGCAGAGCAGGAGCAGGATTCGCATCGCCGTGTCCTTCGCAATGGTGGTGCTGCCTGTTACGGCAGACCGACCGTTGGGCGGACATGCGCCCGCGTCGCTCAGGGGTTGCGCCAGGGCGTCTGCACTGAGTCCTCGGTGGCGTCCTGCGTCTCGAGGGACGGATCGAGCGGACTCATGCGCGGGTCCTTGTCGAACAAGTCGGCCAGTTCGTCGCGCAGTGCCTTGGTGCTGCGGATCATCTGGTCGATGTCGTTGCGGTGGCTGATCTGCCGCGCCAGCAACTCCTCGTCCGCCTCGCGAAAAACCTGCGTGGTGTAGCGGGCGGTGGTTTCGGAGTCGCCCATTTCCTGCAGGATGCGTGTGGCCATTTCCAGGCTGGACAGCCAGGTTTCGCGCATCACGAAGTCCACGCCCAGTTCCATCAGGTGCAGGGCATGGTGACGGTCGTGGGCGCGGGCGAAGATCTTCAGGTGTGGAAAGTAGCGCTGCGCCAGTTCGATCGTGCGCACGCCTTTCTCGACGTCGTCCATGGTCACGATCAGCAGCCGGGCATGGGCGGCGCCGGCGGCGCGCAGGGTGTCGAGGTTGTTGGACTGGCCGTAGTAGATCTTGTTGCCCCAGCGCCGCACCGTTTCCACGTGCATCGCGTCCTTCTCCAGCGCGGTGAAGGACAGGCCGCGCATCTGCAGCACGCGGGCGATGATCTGTCCCATGCGGCCGAAGCCGGCGATGATGATCTGCGGCTCGGCGGACTCGATGGTGTCGAAGGGGTCGGCCGGGCGACTGCGTCGCGCCTTTTCGCCCAGGCGGTCGCTGAGGTGAAACAGCAGCGGAGTCAGCATCATGGACACGATCACGATGGCGATCAGCTGTTCGTTCATGCGCGGTGCCAGCAGGCCCTGCCCGTTGGCCGCGTGAAACAGCACGAAGGCGAACTCGCCCCCCTGGGCGAGAATCAGCGCCAGCTGGGTGGAATTGACCGGGTCGACACCGATCAGCCGGGAAGACAGCCAGGCGCCGCAGAACTTGATCGCGATCAGGGCCACCGCGCCGCCCAGGATCACGCCCGGGTGGGCAAGCACCAGATCCTGATTCACGGTCATGCCCACGGAGATGAAGAACAGGCCCAGCAGCAGGCCCTTGAAGGGGGTGATGTTGGCTTCCAGTTCGTGGCGGTATTCGGAGTCGGCCAGCAGCACCCCGGCCAGAAAGGCGCCCAGGCCCATGGACAGACCCGCCGAGTGCATCAGCAGGGCGGCGCCGATGACCACGATCAGTCCGGTCACGGTGAAGCTTTCCTCGTTGCCCCAGCGCGCCACCGCGTGGAAGAGCGGGCGCAGCAGATAGCGGCCGCCCAGAACCAGGGCGGCCACGACGGCGATGGCCTGCAGCAGTTGCAGGCCCAGTGCCTGGCTGCTGCTGCCACCCTGGCTGGCGGTGAGCAGCGGCATCAGGGCCAGCGCCGGGATGACCGCCAGGTCCTGGAACAGCAGGATGCCGAAGCCGGTGCGTCCGTGGATCGTGCCCAGCTGCTGCTTTTCGGCCAGGGTCTGCAGCACGAAGGCGGTGGAGGACAGCGCCAGGGCGAAACCGATCAGCCCCGCCTGCAGCGGCGCCAGGCCCAGCCCCCACATCAGGGCAAGGGCCAGGGCCAGGGCGGTCAGAGCCATCTGCAGGCTGCCATTGACGAAGATGGCCTGACGCATGATCCACAGCCGCGAGGGTTTCAGCTCCAGGCCGATGACGAAGAGCAGGAAGACCACGCCGATCTCGGCGAACTGCAGCACTTCCTCGGCATCGGGGATGACGCCCAGACCGTAGGGACCGATCAGCATGCCGGCGGCCAGATAGCCGAGCACCGAGCCGAAGCCCAGGCGCCGGAACAGCGGCACCGCGATCAGCGCGGCGCCGAGATAGATCACGATTTGAGTAAGATGGTGCATGGAAGTCTTGCCGGCAGCGCCCTTCAGTCTAACGCGGCGGAGGCACTTGCCCGGCAAACCGCGGTCACAGTCCCTTTCCGGCTCGAATGGCAACTCTCCCGACATGAAAAAAAGCATCCTGGCAGCCCTGCTGCTGAGCACGGCCTGGGCGGCCTCGGGGCAGGGCGGCGGGCGCGC
>JBFKIN010000244.1:0-4635 GCA_041632255.1 Oceanococcus sp.
CAGCGCAGCGACTCCGACCAGGCCGGTGATACCGCCAGTCCGGAGATGGCGGGGTAGAACCAGACGAACAGCAGGCCGGCCAGCAGCACTGCGGCCAGCGGTATGTGGCGCGACCAGGGACCCTGCAATGGCCAGCGTGCCAGGCTGACCCCCAGCAGCAGCAGGAAGGGCACGACAGGGTAGTAGTGATACAGGAAGCTGACCCGGGACGCGGACGCCCAAGGCAGATACAGGCAGGCGATGCAGGCGCCCAGTCACAGACCGTGACGGCGTGGCCAGCGCAGCTTGCCACAGGCCAGAGCCAGCAGGGGCTGCAGGCTGAACTTTGACGAAAGACCGGACGGGGCGCCCGGTCGCGACTGGTAGAAGACCCACAGGAAGGGCAGGCCGAACAGCAGGGTGAAGACCTGCGCGCTCATTGACGGTGATCCCTATTGGCTGGGCGCAAGCTTACCAGCCGGCTCCGGCTCAGCGGATCTGCAACTCCCGGATGATGGCAAGACTGGGGACGGCCCGATTCAGGGTATAGAAATGCATTTCCTCGACCCCGCCATCGGCAAGACGTCGGCACAGGGCAGTGACCACCTCATGACCCAGCGCCTTCATGGCCGCTTCGTCGCGGCTTTCCAGATCGCGCAGGCGAGCGCGCAGCCAGCGCGGAATCTCGGCGCCGCAGGCATCGGAAAACCGGGCCAGCTGGGTGAAATTGGTGATCGGCATGATGCCGGGAATGATCGGAGTGGTGACCCCGGCCGCGCGAACCCGCTGCAGGAAATCGAAATAGCCGTCCGCATTGAAGAAGTACTGCGTGATTGCCGCGTCGGCCCCCGCCTCCAGCTTGCGCAGGAAATTGTCGAAGTCGGACTGGGCCGAGGACGCCTGCGGGTGCACTTCCGGGTAGCAGGCCACGGAGATGTGGAAATGCTTGCCGTGTTCGGCGCGGATGAAGGCGACCAGTTCGTTGGCGTAGCGGAACTCGCCCGGCGAATACATGCCGGAGGGGACATCGCCACGCAGCACCACAAGGCGGCGGATGCCGATCTCGCGGTAGCGCTGGAGCAGGCGGTTGACCCCCTCGCGGGTCGCGCTGATGCAGCTGATGTGCGGCGTGGCCGGCAGGGCCGCGTCCTCGCCGATGGCCCGCACCGTGTCGTAGGTGCCTTCCAGGGTGGAGCCGCCGGCGCCGAAGGTGACCGAAAAATACTCCGGCTGCAGTTCGGCCAGGGTTCGCCAGGTCTTCCGCAGGCTGTCCTGGCCCTTCTCGGTGCGCGGGGGAAAGAATTCGAAGCTGTATTTCATGTCCTGTGAACCGTCCGGCCGAAGACGCCGATCAGGGGCAGGGCCTGCGCGCGAGCCGGGGCGACGGGGCTTGCCCGCCGCGCCGGATCGCACAGGGCCGCCGCCTCAGTAGCGGTAATGATCGGGCTTGTACGGGCCGTCCACGGCCACGCCGATGTAATGCGCCTGCTCGTCGGACAGCCGGGTCAGCTTGGCGCCCAGCTTGCCCAGGTGCAGTTCGGCAACCTTTTCGTCCAGGTGCTTGGGCAGCACGTGCACGGTCTTGCCGTACTCGGCGCCCTTGGTGAACAGCTCGATCTGGGCCAGCACCTGGTTGGTGAAGGAGTTGGACATCACGAAGCTGGGGTGGCCGGTGGCGCAGCCCAGGTTCACCAGCCGGCCCTCGGCCAGCAGGATGATGCGCTTGCCGTCGGGGAAGATCACATGATCGACCTGCGGCTTGATGTTCTCCCACTGGTACTGCTTGAGGCTGGCGCAGTCGATCTCGTTGTCGAAATGGCCGATGTTGCAGACGATGGCCTGATCCTTCATCGCGGCCATGTGATCGTGACTGATCACGTGGTAGTTGCCGGTGGCGGTGACGAAGATGTCGGCCTGGCTGGCGGCATCGTCCATGGTCACCACGCGGAAGCCTTCCATCGCCGCCTGCAGGGCGCAGATCGGGTCAATCTCGGTCACCCAGACAGTCGCGCCCAGGCCGCGCAGCGACTGCGCGCAACCCTTGCCGACATCACCGTAACCGGCCACGACCGCGATCTTGCCGGCGATCATCACATCGGTGGCGCGCTTGATGCCGTCCACCAGCGATTCGCGGCAGCCGTAGAGATTGTCGAACTTGGACTTGGTGACCGAGTCGTTGACGTTGATGGCCGGGAAGGGCAGGGAACCCTCGCGCTGCATCTGGTACAGGCGGGCGACCCCCGTCGTGGTTTCCTCGGTCACGCCCTGGATGTTCTTCAGAATCCTGGAGTAGAAGCCCGGGCGATGCTTCAGCCGGTCGCGGATCGAGGCGTACAGGGCCTCCTCTTCTTCGCTCTGCGGATGATCCAGCACGCTGGGATCGGTTTCCGCCTTGCTGCCCAGGATGACCAGCAGCGTGGCGTCGCCGCCGTCGTCCAGGATCATGTTGGGGGTGCCGCCATCGACCCACTCCATGATCCGGTGGGTGTACTCCCAGTATTCGGACAGGGTTTCGCCCTTGTAGGCGAACACCGGGGTGCCCCCGGCGGCAATGGCAGCCGCGGCGTGGTCCTGGGTGGAGAAGATGTTGCAGGAAGCCCAGCGCACGTCGGCGCCCAGCGCCTTGAGTGATTCGATCAGCACCGCGGTCTGGATCGTCATGTGCAGGGAGCCGGCGATGCGGGCGCCCTTGAGAGGCTGGGACGCGGCGAATTCCTCGCGCACGGCCATCAGGCCGGGCATTTCGGTCTCCGCGATGGCGATCTCCTTGCGGCCGAAATCAGCCAGGGAGATGTCAGCGACGATGTAGTCGTTTTCCAATTGTTCTGCAGGGGTGCTCATAATTCGCTCCGGTGATGGATCCGCGGGCCTGGCGGAATCAGGACTGCAATGAATCCCTGTGATCCGCCTGTGCCGGGGATGCGTTGTTCAGTGGTGTCTCAGAGGCCGGCTTCGGCGCGCAGTGCGTCCGCCTTGTCGGTCCGCTCCCAGGGGAAGGCCAGGAAGCGCTCGTCGCCGTAGCTCATCTCGAAGGGCTCGCGGCCGAAGTGACCGTAGGCCGCGGTGGGCTGGTACATCGGGTGCAGCAGGTCGAGCATGGTGCTGATGGCGTAAGGGCGCAGGTCGAAGTGCTGACGCACCAGCTGCTCGATCCGGGCGTCTTCGACCTTGCCCGTGCCGAAGGTGGTGACCGAAATCGATGTCGGCTCGGCCACGCCAATGGCGTAGCTGATCTGGATTTCGCACTTGTCGGCGAGGCCGGCGGCCACGATGTTCTTGGCCACGTAGCGGCCGGCATAGGCGGCCGAACGGTCGACCTTGGACGGGTCCTTGCCGGAGAAGGCGCCGCCACCATGACGGGCCATGCCGCCATAGGTATCGACGATGATCTTGCGTCCGGTCAGGCCGCAGTCACCCACCGGGCCGCCGATGATGAACTGGCCCGTCGGATTGATGTGGTACTTGGTCTCGGCGGTCAGCAGTTCGGCCGGGATGACCTGCTTGATGATCAGTTCCATCACGGCCTCGCGCAGCTTCGCCTGGGAGATGTCCGGATTGTGCTGGGTCGACAGGACAACCGCATCGACCGCCACCGGCTTGCCGTCCCGGTAGCGCAGGCTGACCTGCGATTTCGCGTCGGGTCGCAACCACGGCAGTTCGCCTGACTTGCGGACTTCGGCCTGACGTTCAACCAGGCGGTGGGCGAACTGGATCGGCGCCGGCATCAGCGCCTCGGTTTCGTTGCAGGCATAGCCGAACATCAGGCCCTGGTCGCCGGCGCCCTGGTCCTCGGGCTTCTTGCGCGAATCTTCGCTGCCGTCCACGCCCATGGCGATGTCGCCGCTCTGCTTGCCGATCAGGTTCATCACGCCGCAGGTGGCGCCGTCGAAGCCGACATCCGAAGAGGTGTAGCCGATCCCGGTGATGACCTTGCGCACCAGCTCTTCCAGATCGACCCAGGCCTTGGTGGTCACCTCGCCGGCGATGATCGCCACGCCGGTCTTGACCAGCGTTTCGCAGGCGACGCGGGCGTACCTGTCTTGCGCCAGAATGGCGTCGAGCACCGCATCGGAGATCTGGTCTGCGACCTTGTCGGGGTGGCCCTCGGAAACCGATTCCGAGGTGAACAGGTAATCTTGCGACATGTTGATATATCTGCCTATCCGGATAGGCGGATAATCATAGCGCGACTCACGAGATATTGCACGGGATTTTTCCTGACCCCGATGCCGAGATCCCGCGCCTGCCCCCATGGGCAAACCAATCAGGTGCGATTCCGGCACCCTGCCGGCTGACCCGTTTTGACCCGTGGTGCTGCGGGACGCGACACTGTGCTCCCCGTCACCAGGATGATCGCCATGGTCAAGACGCCGTCCAACATGATGCCGCTGGGCACCCCGGCGCCTGATTTTTCCCTGCTGGACACGGTGTCCGGTCGCGTCCGGACCCTGCAGGAGCTGCGTGGCGAGCGCGCCACGGTGGTGATGTTCATCTGCAATCACTGCCCGTATGTGAAGCACGTAGCGGCCGAACTCGCCCGCCTCGGCAGGGATTACGCCGGACAGCCGGTGGGTTTCGTGGCGATCAGCGCCAACGACGCCCGGGCCTACCCGGAGGATGCGCCGGAAAAGATGCGCGAGACGGCGCGTGACGAGG
>JBFKIN010000245.1:0-4634 GCA_041632255.1 Oceanococcus sp.
GGCACCCTGGCTGGCCAAGGCCGTGGATGAAGCGTCGCGCGCGGCCTATGGCAAGCCCGTAGCGATGATGGGCGAGGGCGGTTCCATTCCCTTCATGGGCATGCTCGGAGAGAAATTTCCGGATGCACAGTTCGTCATCACCGGTGTTCTCGGTCCGGGCTCCAATGCCCATGGCCCGAACGAATTCCTGCATATTCCCTTTGCGCGCAAGCTCACGCTGGCCGTGGCGGACATCCTCGATCGGCACCATGCGGCCAGCCAGGCGGGACTGACCCGCGGGGCGGCAGCCGTGGCCGGGCACCGCCACTTCAACGAAAGCTGCTGCTGACCTCCGGCACAGGGGGGAAGAGAAGGGGGCGCGGCTGACTTACCGGCGCTTGGATTGGCTGAAGCGTTCCCGGTCGGGTCTCAGGCGCTCTGGCGGGGATACTCCCGCAGCTTGTCGCGGCGCTGTTCGCTCAGGCAGTCCCGGATCGCCGGCAGGGCCGCTTCGGCCGCCTTGCGGCCGGCCTGGACGCAGTTGTCGAATTGCGAGAAGTCGCCCCAGAACACTTCGCTGAGATTGACCGGGATCACCACATCGGCTTCACGCAGCAGGATCGACTTGAGGTGGAAGCGGGAGACGTCGGCGGCCCTCATGGCCACTTCGTAACTGGTGCCCAGCGGGACCAGGGGATCCAGGCGTGGAGTGAGATCGACGGCAATCACGCGGTCTGCCCCGAGCTTTCGCGCCTGATGACAGGGCACCGGATTGACGATACCGCCGTCCATGAGGGAGCGATCCTCGTGGTGTACGGGAGGGAAGACACCGGGAATCGCGCAACTGGCCATCACCGCTTCCACCAGCGGACCCTTGCTCAGCAGCAGTTCCTCGCCGCTGGCGAGATCGAAGGTCACGGCGGCAAAGGGGATCAGGCTTTCCTCGATGTTCACCGGCGGGATCAGGTAGCGCACATTGTTGCGCAGCACCTCCTCGCTCATGATCGCGTTCTTGGTCATCGAGGTGGCCAGCGCCGCGCCCTGCGCCAGCCGGATTTTCATCTTGTCGTAAAGCGTACGTCGGGTTTCCTCGCTCTGGCGCAGGGCTCCCAGCTTGGTGGCGTCGTAGAGTTCCGAGTTGAGATAGTGGCGGACCTGGGTCAGGTTGGGCGCCAGCTTGGGGCGAAACGCGTACATCGCACCGAACGCGGCTCCGGCGCTGGAACCGACGATGAGGTCGATGGGGATCTGCTCGCGTTCCAGCACTTGCAGTACGCCGAGATGGGCGAAGCCGCGGACGCCGCCGCTGCCGAGTGCAAGACCAACAGTCATGGCATGGCTCTGGGGGTGGGATGAAGTGCCCAGTTTACCTGCTCATCACGGCTGCGAAGGACCGGTGGCTCCGTCCGGTGGCGCCGCCGGGTGCCGCCATCAGGGGTGGATGATCGTCTTGTCGCCTTTGTCGGCCAGGCGGATGTCGCGGTAGCGGCAGCGCCCTTCGCCGCGCTGGAAGAGGGAATTGGCGATCAGCCAGATGCCCACCACGCGGCGGGGCAGTTCGCCGCCGATGGCCCGCTTGTAATCCGTCAGCAGGTTGCGTCGCTCGTCCAGCCACAGGCCCAGCTGGGCCGGGTCGTTGCGGATGACCCAGTGGGTTTCGCGCTGGTCCCACCAGGGCAGCGGGCACTGGAAGATGGTGTCGATCGGCAGCTGACTGCTCCACATGTAAGTGAGGTCCAGGCCATTGTCGAATTCCACCGCCAGGGACAGATAATCATGGGTGGGCTGGATGTGCTCGGCCAGGCTTGACGGGAGTTGTTCGGTGAGCCAGCTCCAGTGCAGGCGCAGCCCGGCGGTCAGCGGCACATCGACCGCATGCTGCAGGATGCCGCCATCAGCCTTGGCATGGCAGCAGAGCGAGCCATCTGAGGGGTGCTCGCGATAGATGCCCGTGTTGCCCAGGCGCCAGAGATGACGCCAACCCGCGGGCGGTGCGTCCTCCCGGCCGAGCGAATCGAGTGCAGGACCGAACACCGTCGGCGCCAGGGCGTTGGCACGCGTCAGTCCATTCCTGGGGTCCCCACGCCAGCGGATCACAGCGGCCTGAAATTGGCCCTGCACCCGGGGGCTGGGAATCTCCTCGCTCATGCTGCCCTGCGGATCACTGAAGCCGCCAGGCAGGCGGGGCATCAGCAGGAGTTCACCGCTGCTCTGCGCGCGGAGCACGCCGCCAGGGCCGGGCAGGCGAGCGATCTGGCCCCCGTTGATGCGGTACCACAGGCCGGCGGAAGGGCCCACGGACACGTCCAGAACGCGACTCAGGTACAGCCGACCCTGCGCCAATACGGTGACACACTCACCCTCTTCCAGGTGGATGCCGCTGGATTGCCATTCGCGGGCATTGCCATCGAGTTCACGCCAGCGAACCTCGGCGACCCATTCTTCCAGCGCCAGCAGCGTCGCGTTGACCTGCTGCCGGAATTCGCCGGCTGCTGCGCGGTCTGCCGACTTGCTGACGCCACGGCGCAGGCGGCCCAGGACGAAAGCCAGGAATGTGGCCAGTGGCGACGGTGCATTACGCTGAGGCGGGTCGGCCGGATCGCGGATGCCCGGATCTCCGACCAGATCCAGCGCCTGAAAGATTTTCAGCGCCAGGGATGGCGAGCTTTGCATGGCAGATGTTTCCCCAATACAGCTTGAATTCGATAATTCGAATCGAGCTGCCCCCGCTGGACCCGACCGTCGGCTGACTCGAAGGTCATTGCACCCGAGCTGGCGTGACTTTCTCGTTATGCCCGCCAGACTATCGGCCGCGGCCGGAAAGCGCCAGCCCCCTCGCCGGGGGTGGGCGCCAGGCCGTGATCAGGGCGGGTTTCAGCGGCTGGCCGACTTGAGGCTGTGCGCGCGCGCGGCCAGATACTGCTGAATCAGACCCACCATGTCCGGACTGAGCAGGTGCGCGAAGGGCGGCATGCCCTCCAGTGCCCGAGCCCCGGCCACGATGTTGTAGAAATCCGCATGGGTCTGCGCATCCATGTAACGCAGGTCCGGCACGCCAGGGCTGGAGATCGCGCCAACCCCGTGACAGACGGCACAGACGCCGTGATACAGGTCCTTGCCCAGCGCCAACTGCTCTGCGCTCACCGTCACCGGCGGCGGTTCGGGCAGGGGCAGCGGCGCCATGCGCGGTGGCGGCAGGCTGGCCTCGCCGCCGAGTTTGTAGGTCAGCACCCGCGCCTCCACCGGCACCTTGATCTGCGGCTGCATGGCGCCGGAGAAGGCGATGGCATAGACCCCGCCCCAGCCAGCCATGACCGTCACGTACTGCTCGCCGTCGATCTCGTAGCTGATCGGCGCGGCGACCACGCCGGTATTGGTTGGCGAGGACCACAGGCGCTCGCCAGTGTCCGCGCGATAGGCTTCGAAGCGACCTTCAGCGGTGCCCTGAAACACCAGGTTGCCGGCGGTGCTGAGCAGCCCGCCATTCCAGGGTGAAACCCGGTCGACGGACCAGGCCGCCTGCTGTTTCACGGGGTCCCAGGCCAGCAGCTGCCCCTTGAAGCTGCTGCCGATGGCGGCCAGCTGCGCCGGGTCATCCGGCAGTCGGACGGGCTGCGTGCCCACATTCCACAGGTTGGGAGCAACGGCCGGCGGCGGTCCGTTTTCATAGAGATGCGCCGTGATCGTGGTCGGAATGTAAACCAGGCCGGTTTGCGGGTGGTAGGACATGGGCTGCCAGTTGTGGCCGCCGATCGGGCTGGGAAACACCAGTTTGGGTTCGGTGCTGTAATCGGCATCCCCGGTCTTGATTGGCCGGCCGCTGGCGATGTCGATGCCTGATGCCCAATTGACCGGCACGAAGTTGTTGGCCGAGATCAGCTGACCGTTGGTCCGGTCGATCACGTAGAAGAAGCCGTTCTTCGGCGCCTGCATCAGGACCTTGCGCTGCTCGCCGTCAATCTCGAGTTCGGCCAGGATCATGTGCTGGGTGGCCGTGTAGTCCCAGGTTTCTCCCGGGGTCGTCTGGTAATGCCAGACATACTCGCCGGTGTCTGGCTTCAGTGCCACGATGGACGACAGGAACAGATTGTCGCCGCGACCCTCGGATCGGTACTTGATGTTCCACGGCGATCCATTGCCGACGCCGATGTAGAGCTGGTCCAGCACGGGATCGTAGGCCATCGAGTCCCACACCGTGCCGCCGCCACCGTGCTTGTAATATTCCTCGCCGTGCCAGGTCTTGCGTGCCATTTCCAGAGCCGGGCTTTCCGGCCCCGAGGCCGGGTCGCCCGGCACGGTATGAAAGCGCCACAGCATCCTGCCGTCCCTGGCGTCGTAGGCGCTGACGTAGCCCCGCACGCCCAGCTCGGCGCCGCCATTGCCGATGATGACCTTGCCTCTGATGACCCTGGGGGCGCCGGTCACCGTGTAGTTGCGGGCTGGATCGACCGTGTTCGTTTCCCAAAGCAGCTTTCCGCTGGCCGCATCGAGGGCGATCAGTCGCCCGTCGTAGGCTCCCAGGAACAGGCGCCCCTGCCAGGCGGCCAGACCGCGGTTGACCGGCCCGCAGCAACCCCTCCCGGCCACCGCCTTGGGCACCTCGGGATCGTATTTCCACAACAGCTTTCCGCTGCGGGCATCCAGCGCATAGACGA
>JBFKIN010000246.1:0-4629 GCA_041632255.1 Oceanococcus sp.
ACCTGGCGCTGACCTACCTGCATTTGCTCACCGTCGTGCCGGCACTGCTGATCGGCAGCGCTTTGATGCTGCGCCGCAAGGGCACCGCCCATCATCGGGGGCTCGGTCGTATCTTCCTCGTGCTGATGATGGGCACGGGTGTGCTCACGCTGTTCATGCCGGCGGAACTGGGGCCCCGTCTGCTGGACCACTTCGGCACCATCCATGCCCTGAGCGTGCTCACGCTGGTCAGCGTGCCGCCGGCCTGGATGGCCGCCCGTCGCCGACAGATCCTGCGTCATCGCCTGTTCATGATCGGTCTCTACGTGGGCGGACTGCTGGTCCCGGGCGTCTTTGCCCTGATGCCCGGCCGCACGCTGCACGGCTGGCTGTTCGCCTGATCCCCGCAGCACGGCCGACATCCTCGCGGATGAAAGGGCGGATCGGCTGAAGCCGGTGACATGCCTTCGCGGCAATAGTATTGTACAGACATGTTAAAATACCGGGCCTGAAGGACCGCCGCCGGGCGGTGTTCCACGCACGAGGAGACGAGCATGAGCCGGCCGCATTTCCAATGGAGTGACCCCTTCCTTCTGGAGGAGCAGTTGAGCGAAGAGGAACGCCTGCTGGCCGAGGCGACCCGTTCGTTCTGCCAGGACCGCCTGCAAAGTCGTGTGCTCGAGGCGCACCGGACGGAAAGCTTTGATCCTGCGGTCTTCGCGGAAATGGGCGCCCAGGGGCTGCTGGGTGCCACCTTGCCCGAAGATTACGGCTGCGCCGGCGTGAACCATGTGGCCTATGGTCTGATCGCCCGGGAAGTCGAGCGCGTGGACAGCGGTTACCGGTCTATGATGAGCGTGCAGTCGTCGCTGGTCATGTACCCCATATTCGAATACGGCAGCGAAGAGCAGCGGCGGCGCTATCTGCCGAAACTGGCCAGCGGAGAGTGGATCGGTTGCTTCGGCCTGACCGAACCTGACGCCGGATCCGACCCGGGCAGCATGCGGACGCGCGCCGAACGCATCGAAGGCGGGTTTCGCCTCAATGGCAGCAAGATGTGGATCACCAATTCTCCGATGGCCGATGTCTGTGTGGTCTGGGCCAAACTGGATGGCGTGATCCGCGGGTTCGTCCTGGAGCGGGGTGACGCCGGTCTCAGCACGCCGAAGATCGAGGGCAAGTTTTCCCTGCGCGCTTCTCCCACCGGGGAGATCGTGATGCAGGATTGCGAGATTCCCGAGGATCGCCTTTTGCCCAAGGTGCAAGGCATCAAAGGCCCCTTCGGCTGCCTCAACAAGGCGCGTTACGGCATTGCCTGGGGCGCGCTGGGCGCTGCCGAATTCTGCTGGCTGGCAGCCCGTCAATATACGCTGGACCGGCAGCAGTTCGGTCGTCCGCTCGCCGCCAACCAGCTGATCCAGCTCAAGCTGGCCAATATGCAGACGGAGATTGCCCTGGGCTTGCAGGGCTGCTTGCGCGCCGGCCGCCTGATGGACGAAGGGCGCTGTGCGCCCGAACTGATCTCTCTCATCAAGCGCAACTCCTGCGGCAAGGCACTGGATATCGCCCGTACGGCCCGCGACATGCACGGCGGCAATGGCATCGCCGATGAATTCCACGTGATCCGCCATGTGCTCAACCTCGAGGCGGTGAATACCTACGAGGGGACCCATGACGTGCATGCCTTGATCCTGGGCCGGGCTCAGACCGGCATTCCCGCATTCGGCTGAGCACGCACCCATGTCGCACCCCGGCGCCCATCTGGAGCAGCGCCTGTTACAGGCCCTGGAGCAGGGTGACTGGCCACGCTCGCCCGCCGGCCTGAGCCCTGAAAAGGCCGGCTTGAGTGCGCCCGCCCTGGTCGAACTGTTTGAATCGCAGCTTCTCAGCCGGCACCTGGACTACACGGCAAGGCGCCTGCAGGCCCGCGGGCTGGGGTATTACACGATCGGAAGCGCCGGCCACGAAGGCAACGCGGCGATCGCCGCCGCACTGCGCGTCAGCGACCCCGCCTTTCTGCATTATCGCGATGCCGCCTTTTTCCTGCAGCGTGCCCGCGGGCTTCCGGGTCAGACGCCCGTATGGGACATGCTGCTCAGCTTTTGCGCCAGCAGCGAAGACCCGGTATCGGGTGGTCGACACAAGGTGCTGGGCTCGCGGACGCTGAACATTCCACCACAGACCAGCACCATCGCCTCCCATCTGCCCAAGGCGGTCGGCGCGGCTTACAGCCTGGGGCTGTGGAAGCGCCTGCACGGGGAGGGCGATTGGCCGGCTGACAGTATCGTTGTCTGCAGCTTCGGCGATGCCTCTTTCAATCACTCCACCGCCCAGGGGGCGCTGAACAGCGCGGCCTGGTCTGCTCACCAGGGTGTGCCGGTGCCTTTGCTGGCGATCTGCGAAGACAATGGTCTGGGCATCTCGGTGCCAACCCCCCGGGGCTGGATCGAGACGGCGATGCGCGGAAGAGTCGGCTGGGAGTATCTCGCCTGTGATGGTCTGGATCTGCTGGACAGCTACCGCGCAGCTCGCGAGGCCGCCGAGATTGTCCGTCGGCAGCGGCGCCCGGTGTTCCTGCATATGTCCTGCGTGCGCCTGCTGGGGCATGCCGGGTCTGACGCGGAAACCGCGTATCGCAGCGCCTCACAGATCAGCGCTGACGAAGCCCGCGATCCTCTGCTCCACAGTGCTGGGCAACTGATCGACCATGGCATCCTCAGCGCGGAGCAGATCGTTGCACTGTATCGGGAGACGGCAGAGCGCGTCGCTCGGGTCGCCGAGGAGGCAGCCCGCCGGCCGCGCCTGGTCAGCGCCGATCAGGTCATGTCCAGCATCGTGCCGCCCCGTCGCCCGGCCAGCGGCGCTCCCGACGGTTCCGTGGACGCCGAAGCGCACAGCATGGCCCGGCTGCTCAATCGCAGTCTCGACCGCATCCTCACCGGTTACCGAAATGCCTTCCTGGCTGGCGAGGACATTGGACGCAAGGGCGGCGTTTACGGAGTCACGCAAAGGCTTCAGGCCCGTCATGGCGCGCATCGCGTGATTGACAGCCTGCTTGACGAGCAGAGCATCCTCGGACTCGGCATTGGCGCCGCTCACAACCGCCTGCTGCCCATCCTTGAAATCCAGTTTCTGGCGTATCTGCACAACGCGGAGGATCAGTTGCGTGGAGAAGCGGCCACATTGAGTTTCTTCTCACGCGGGCAGTTCACCAATCCGATGGTCGTGCGCATCGCCGGACTGGGCTACCAGCGGGGCTTCGGCGGCCATTTCCACAATGACAACGCGCTCGCCGTGCTGCGGGACATCCCGGGCTTGCTCGTCGCCTGTCCGGCCACTCCGGCCGACGCGGTCGGCCTGCTGCAGGAGGCGGTGCGCCTGGCGGACGAGGAACAGCGGGTGGTGGTGATGATCGAACCGATTGCGCGTTATCACTGTCGCGACCTGCATGCGCCGGACGACGGGCTGTGGTGCGAGACCGATCCGGGCCCCGACTACCGGATTGCGGTCGGCGAGTTCTCGCAGCAGGGAGACGGGCGGGATCTGGCCCTGATCAGCTACGGCAATGGCGTGTACCTGGCCCGCCAGGCACAGCAAAAGCTGTCTGAACAAGGCGTGAGCAGCCGACTGCTCAACCTGCGCTGGCTGACCGGCATCGACCATGCCCGACTGCACGCCGCCGTAGCGGGCTGCCGTCGTGTGCTGGTGATCGATGAATGTCGCCGTAGCGGCTCGGTCAGCGAGGAAATCTGCACAGAACTGGGCTCCCGTGGTCTGGCCTGGCCGCGGCTGGGTCGCCTGACCGCGGAAGACAGCTTTATTCCCCTGGGGCCAGCAGCCACCAGCACCCTGCCGGACGTGGCCGGCATTGTCGGCGCCGGGCTGGAATTGTTGGAGCACCCAGACCGATGAGCACAGGCCAAGCCCGGGAACGGGTCCTCGTCATCGCCCCGGGCCGCGGCACCTACAACGCGGGCGAATGGGGCTATCTGCAGCGGCATCATGCCCAGAGGAGCAGTCTGCTGGCTGATTTCGACGCCTATCGGCAGACCAGGAATCAGCCCGGCCTGACCGAACTGGACGCCAAGACCCCGTTCAAGCTCAGCCTGCACAGCCGCGGCGATCATGCTTCGGCGCTGATTTATGCCTGTGCCTACGCGGACGCGCTGGCGCTGGATCCCGAGCGCTACGAGATCGTCGGCGTGACCGGGAATTCAATGGGCTGGTACATCGCACTGGCCGTGGCCGAGGCGCTGGACCCGATGAGCGGACTGCATCTGGTCAACAGCATGGGGAGTCTGATGCAGCAGTCCCTGATCGGCGGCCAGCTGCTGCAACCCTGGGTGGACGAGCAGTGGCGCGGGCAGGCTCAGGAATGGCAGCGGCTGGAGGAACTGATGGGCCGCATCCACGGTGATGACGGGGCGTTGCTGTATCCCTCCATCGAGCTCGGCGGCATGCGCGTGTTTGGCGGCAACGAAAGGGGGATCAAACGCCTGGCCGAGTCCCTGCCGGCCCGTGACCGTTTCCCCATGCGCCTGCACAATCACGCCGCCTTTCATACTCCCCTGCAGGCGCCCGTGCGCGAGCAGGCGAGGCCCCTGCTGTCCGATCTGCCGCTGGGCCGACCGCGGGTGCCACTGATCGATG
>JBFKIN010000247.1:0-4625 GCA_041632255.1 Oceanococcus sp.
GGCCATCTTCCTCGGCCGTCAGTCCCATGTGTTCTATGAATCGTTCAGCCACCGCCTCTTCCGAGGGGCCGAACGGGATCGCAGGGTCATCCACCGCGCCACCCATCTTGTTTAGTTGTGACTGAACATTCTATATAGACAGACAGATCCTGTCGATATGCCGTTGATGCCGGTTGCACGGCAACATCTGGTTACCGCCTGCGTTTGATTTCCGCATGCGTGGCATCCGCTGCCTCCGGCCTTTTTCCGGACGCCTGCCGCCCTGAAGACCGCATCGCCCACATCACCGATCCGCAGCGGAACTTGAAGGTCGGCCAGTCGGATCCCAAGACAGCTGGCCTTGATGACAGGAGGGTTCAGCGCGATACCCCGATCGACGCGAAGTGCACCTCACCGGCGTCGGCGGGTCGGTCGTCAGGTGCAGTCACCTGCCTGGACCGGCTTTACGGCCGGCCTGCGATGCACGCCGGCCGGAAAAAACAGGGCGCATCAGCGCCTCGGCTTGTGGAAGCCCGGGCGCGTGACTAAGATCATGGGGCAGCGTCAATCGGCGCTCTCCAGCCCGACCCGACGCCGCTGCCGTCGTGAATCCTGCCCGCATGGACCAGGCTCGACATGACGGCACAACAATCAGAATGATGGAGGGCGACATGAAGGCAGCGGAGCGGCTTGGGCTGATTGGCCTGGCCATGGCGGGTGGATTGGCGCCCATCGCGGCCACGGCGGATTCCACCGTGGGTGTCACGGCCATTCAGGCCTGCATGGCCAAGAATCTCGTGTCCCGCGGGGCAGTGAGGGAACTGACCCTGCAATCCGACGACGGCGGCAAGGTCACGGTCAACGTCTACTGGCGTTCGGGCGACGACGGTGCGACCAGGGTCAACCTGAGGGTCAAGGAACCCGAGGATCTCGCAGGCAGCAGCTACCTGTCGACCAAAGGCCCGGACAGTGACTCGCTGTACATCTACCTGCCCGAACTGGGCAAGGCCACCCGCCTGTCCGGATCGGGCTCCTCCCAGCCCCTGTGGGGCACCGATTTCACCCATCAGGATCTCCTGCGGGTCCAGGGCATCCTGGGCGGCAGCCAGGCCGTGCGCAAGGCAGACAGCGAGATCGACGGTCGTCCGGTCTATGTGCTGCAGTCGCCGATCGAAGAAGCCGATTCCAGCTACGCCATGCTGATGTCCTATATCGACCGGCAAAGCTGCACCCTGCTCAAGGCCGAGTACTACGGGTACTCCAGCCCCAAACCAGCGAAGGTCTTGCAGGCTGACACATCACTGCTGTTCGACATCGAGACCGACGAGAAACGGATCTGGATGGTGCTGGGCTACACGGTGCGCGATCTGGAGCGCGAGAGCAGCAGCCGGATCAGCCTGAGCCAGATCAGCCTGCTGGAAGACCTGCCGGCTCAGGCCTTCGATCCCACCAGCTTCTTTGAGCCCTTCCGGCATCAGGACCTGGAGGACAAGACTCATGTCTATGGCCAGCGCTGAGCGCCCCGGCACGCACTGACCGCTCGCGCGGCAGATGCATCGACGGGCGGACGGATAGTCAGGCTATCGGTGCGACGACGTTCACACGTTCTCGCCCTGTGCTGAGCGGGCTTCCGGGCGGAGATCCTCATCCCCCATGATGATGTCCCGGTAACTGCCACCAGCGGGAATCATCGGGTAAACATTGGCCGTGCGGGCGACCAGCACGTCGAGCAGGTAAGGTTCGTCGGGGTCCTGCAACATTCTTTGAAAGGCCGCCTCCAGTTCCGCCTCGCGGCTCACGCGCGCCGCCTCGACCTTGTAACCCGCCGCTATGCTGAGGAAGTCCGGATACACCCCCGCGTTGCCCTGAGGTGCCACTTCGGTCAGCGGATCGGAAAGGTCCGAGCCGGCGCGGTGGCCGTCATAGATCATGTCCTGCCACTGCCGGACCATGCCCAGCCACTGGTTGTTGATCACCACGACCTTGACTCCCAGGCCGTAGCGCCGACAGGTGCTCAGTTCGTGCACGGTCATGTTCAGGCTGCCGTCGCCGTCGATGTCAATCACCATGCGGTCCGGGCAGGCGAGCTTGGCGCCTATGGCTGCGGGCAGGCCATACCCCATGGTCCCGAAACCCGAACTCGACAGAAATGAACGGCTGCGCGCCGGTCTGTAATGCTGCATGGCCCACATCTGGTGCTGACCAACCCCGAGGCTGATGATCGCCTCCCCGCCGGTCACGCGGCTCAATAGCTGGATGGCCCGCTGCGGCGCAATGGCATCCCCCGTGTTGGGTTCCGGGTAGGGAAACGCGTCCCGCAGTGCCGTGCATCGCTTCCGCCAGGCGGCGGTTTCGCCCGGCGTCGCGCCCAGCAGTTGTTCCAGCGCGACACGGACGTCGGCGTGAATCGGCAACGTGACCGGCTTGTTCTTGTTCAGCTCCGATCGGTCCACGTCGATGTGAATGATCTTGCCCTCGGCGATGAAACGCGCGGGGTCTCCGGTCACCCGGTCATCGAAGCGCACGCCCAGGGCGATGACGAGATCGGCTTCGTTGATGGCCACATTGGCGTATTTGGCACCGTGCATGCCGAGAACGTCGAGATAGCAATCATGATCCGGAGACAAGGCGCCCAGGCCCATGATCGTTGTCGTGACAGGAATGCGAAAACGATCGACGAAGCGGCGCAGCGCCGCCTCGGCACCCGCGGCGATGATGCCTCCACCGATGTACAGCACCGGCCGCTGGGCTCCGGCGATGAGCCGGCTGCATTCTTCCAGCTGGCTCGCCGTCATGCCGCCGACTGCAGGTTCTGGTGGATCGATGACGGCAGGGATCCGGGGCGCCACGTAGTGGCCTTCAGCGTTTTTCGGATACTGCTGCTGGATGTCCTTCGGCAGGTCAATCAGCACCGGGCCTGGCCGGGGGCCGGAAGCCAGGGCAAAAGCTTCGCGCACGACCTCGGGAATCCGGGCCACCCGATCCACCAGGGTAGCCTTCTTGGTGATCGGCCTGACGATAGACACGATGTCCACCTCCTGAAAGGCATTGCGCCCCAGCAGGCGGGTGGGCACATTGCCGGTGATGGCAACAATCGGCGTCGAGTCGCTGTTCGCATCGGCAAGGCCGGTGACCAGATTCGTCGCACCCGGGCCGGATGTGGCCAGACAGACGCCAACCCGACCCGAAGCCCTTGCGTAGCCCTGTGCGGCGTGCACGGCTCCCTGCTCGTGCTCGACCCGGATGCAGCGTATGCCGTGGTCTTCGAGCACGTCGAAAATCTCGAGATTGGCTCCTCCGGGGTAGCCGAAGATGAGATCGACGCCCTCGCTCTGCAGCGCCATGGCCAGAAGTTGAGCGCCCTTGCGAGCCTGTCTTCGCTGCTCCGGCACGATGTCGTCCAGCGAGCCGCCGCTCACGGAATAGCCGTCCTGATAGGTCAGGTTGTCCTGCGTCATGACTGAATGCTGTTGCTCGTGAGGGACTGGCACATTGTATCGGCGGGCGGTCCCAGCCCCCGCAGTTGCGCGAACCAATGACCGGGTGCAGCCAAAATCTTCGGAGGCTAACTCTGTACCGCTTGCGGCGCCGATTGAGACGGGTCCGCCGGCCGCTTCCGGAGCTGATCGACCGCCCGGCGGATCGGTCCGCGCAGGCACAGGTTGCTGAACCAGCCCGGTATCTGCTCTTCGAGCAGGGGTATCCAGCTGGCATCCCCCAGGCGCGCGATGGTCTCGATGGCCGCGATACGGGCTTCACACTCTTCGCGATCGGTCAGTTCGAGTCGCGCGTGGGCCAGTGCATCCACCCGGTCGCCCTGCTCCAGTTCCTCCAGCAGGCGCAGCGCATGACCACGCCCGACCGGGCCCGGCTGCACCGCCCTTTGCGCCAGCTGCTCGTGAATCCCGTCATTCTCGTACTTCAGGATCAGCGCTTCGGCAGGCGCGGTAACCCAGCCCAGGGCACTCACCAGATTGGCGGCCAGTGGCGGACTGGAGGCCAGTTCAGGGCGCGACTCAAGCGCCAGCGCGTAATCGGCCAGCCCATCAGCTCGGCGCTTTTCGACAAAGGCCAAATGGCCGCGCAACAGCAGTCCAACCGGATCCGCCGGATCGCGCTCAAGCCAGGCGACCACCGCCGAGGCCAGCGCCTCGACTTCCCCCCGGGCCAGCAGCCGTTCGCCCTCTTCAAGGCGGTCCTTAAGGCCCGCCGGCTTGGCAGGCTCGGGCTCGGCCTCAGCCGCGGGCTGAACGTCGGGCTTGATTGCGGGACCCTCAGCGCTGTCCAGAGGGCGCAGAATCCAGGCGGCCGCCGCCAGGGCGAAGAGCCCGGCCCCGATCAAGATGGGGCGCAGCCAGGACGGCATCAGCGGTTCACCCTCGATTTCCGCGCTTGCTGCACTGACCTGCGCCGGCCCGCTGATGCGGGTCGGCCCATCCTGGACATCAGCTCCCGCTTCAACGGCAAACGCCTCGCGCGCCGACGGGGCTGGCACGTCGCGCTCTCCCAACAGGCTGGCGCGCCAGTCGTCCAGCGACTGCGGTCGCTCTTCCGGATGAACCCGCAAGGCCCAGTCAATGGCCTGGAGCATCGACTCAGGAAAGCGGTCTGCGCCCAGCTGCGCAGCCGGGACCAGCGGATCCCGA
>JBFKIN010000248.1:0-4604 GCA_041632255.1 Oceanococcus sp.
GAAGAAGCCGACGATGCCCTTGACGAAGAGCAGGCCGTACCAGCTGTGGTGCGAGCCGATCGGCATGTACTCGACCAGATGCGGGCCACGCTCCACGATGCCGTGGCCCCAGATCGGCGCCTCGTTGCGCCAGCGCTCCACGGCGATGCGGCCGAGTGCTTCCCGCACGCGGGTCGAGTCGGCTCTCGCGCCGCGAAAGGCTTCCCAGAAACTGCTGATGAAATTGATGATCCACAGGCCGGCTATGCCGGCGGCGGTGGATGCCCCGGCGGCCATGAACAGCACCCAGGGCCGGCTGATCCGGGATAGGAAGAAAGTGATCACGCCGACGGTGACCAGGGCGACCAGCGCCAGGCGCGATTGCGACATCAGCACCATCAGGATGCAGCCGAAGATGCCGATCGCCTTCCATCGCGCATTGCGCTCGCGCAGGGCGAAAACAAAGTAGACGTTCGCCACGAAGCCCACCGCCGGCGCCCAGGGGGTGAACAGCCGCCAGCGCGGGGTGCCGCTGCCGGGGTCGATCTCGTACAGATTCAGGGAGAAGAACTCGGGGCCGGGACCACCGATGGCTTTGAGCGGCGAGACATACACGGTCTGTGGCAGCCCGGCCGCCCAGGCGAAGACGAAGACAGGCAGCAGCAGGATGGTGTGCAGACAGACCACCATGGCAGCGCGATAGATCAGGGCCGGGCGGATATTGAGACAGCCGATCAGCGGAAAGATGGCGAGCAGAGCCCAGCCCTTCGCCCATCCGATCGTTGACTTGATCAGCTTGCCCACGCCCAGGCCATAGCTGACGTGGCCTGCGATCAGGGCCAGCAGCATGACCAGCATGCCCAGGATCCAGACCCAGATGGCGAACGGAATTTTCGGCCGCTCGCTCGCGTTCTCGGAAAAGCTGCGTGACAGCACCACCGCGAACAGAATCCAGGCAATCACCGGCGCGACCACATAGAGCGCGCCGAAAAGATAGAACAGGTAGGTTCGCGTGATCGCGAACCAGACTACCCGCTCTTCAAAATTTTCTGGAGAAATGGTTTGCGGAACCATAGGACCAACAGGCCCATGACGCAGAACAGGGTGCCGGCGATGCCGCCGGCCAGGGCCAGGGTGTTGCCGAGCGTGTCGGGCTTCCAGGGCAGGGTCGGCGGCGCCAGGATCTGCAGCATCGGGTAGGAGGCGAAGTTGTCCGAACGGCCAAGGTCGACTTTGGCCAGCGCGGTCGTGAATACGGCCAGGGCGACCTGCCGCTTGCGTTCCAGGTCTTCGAGCGCGGTGGCATCGCTGATGCCGTCCTTCAGCCGCTGCTCATCGACTCGGATCTGAGCATTGCGGGCGGCCAGTTCGGCCCGCAGGCCGCTGGCTTCGGCTTCGAGGCGGGCCAGTGTTTCGACGATGTCACCGGAGACGTTGTCCCGGCCCAGCGCTTCGAGCATCGCTCCGCTGCCCTCGGGGGCGGCTCCCAGGGCAGTCGCGCGGGCGTGCAACTGCTGACGCAGGCCACTTTCTACCTCTCGCGCATCACGCAGTTTGAAGTTGTTGGCGCCGTAGCGCGCGCGGTATTCCGCCAGGGTCGCTGACGCCTCGGCGTGGCGCGTTAGCAATTGCTGGAACTGGGCGTCATGTTGCAGCGCCAGCAGGCCGCGGGACTGGGCCGGGTTGATGCCCAGTGCACCCAGCAGGCTGTCCATCTGGGCTTGCACGCTGTCCAGTCGCGCTTCCGCCAGGGACACCTGGCGACGGCTGTCTTCCAGGCCAATGGTGATGTCCTTGAACTGCTCGATCGACACGATCCTGGCGTTCTTCTGGAACTCCACAATGCGTTGCTGGGCTTCGCTGAGCTTCTCGCTGAAGGATTCCAGCGAGGCGTTGGTGTAGCGCTCGCGCTCCTCCACTTCGTCACCTCGCAACTGCTCGAGTCGCTGCTGCAGGGCGTGATACAGGGCCCAGGCCTTGGCATGGGCCTGCTCGGCGGAGCTGCCCTGCAGTTCGAAATTCATCAGGGCGGTCTGGTCAACCAGCTTGATTTTGGGCTTGCCAAACTCGGAAGTTTCCAGCTCCGCGGCTTCGGCCGCGGCTTGAAGCACCGGTTTGCTCATCGCGATGGCCCGGTAGTTCACCTTGGGGTCCACCGACTTCTGGGCAAAGGGCGAAGAAGCTGTCGCTGTCGCCTGTCCTATGCTTTCGAGGTTGACCGACTGGCCGGCTCCCGTGACCGGCATGATCAGCGAGAAATTGCTGGTATAGGTCACCGGCGACAGCATCAGGAAAGAACCCACAGGCAGCCAGATCATGGCCAATGCACCGGCCAGGGTGATTCCGTAGACACGACGGCGCACCACCGGATCCATGCTGGAGCCATGCGCGGCGAGATAGGAGAGCCAGCTGCCCAGGCCGTCGTGATGCTGGTCGCCGTCGCTGTTGTGGGTCTCGCTCATGTCAGCGGAAGGGAGAGATGATGTCCGCGATGGTGCGGCCGATATCACGCAGGTTCGTGACCCCGGAGTCGTAACAGGCGATGCCATCATTCGGCATCAGGTGCGGGTTGAGCGCCTCCTTCTCCGGTTCATTGAGCAGCTGGTGGATCTGACGCTGGATCACCTCGGTCTCGCCGGTCAACGGGTTGCGGGTCACCAGCACGCCGAAGCGTCGGCTGTTGACGGCCGAGGTGCCGCCGACGCAGTTGGCCGAGATCAGGCCGGACAGGAAACGCGTCCCGTAGGGCAGGCCCGAGGAGAAATTGTTGATCGCGGATTTGCTGTTGTCGGTGGCCGGGACCGTCAGGTTCGACATGAACACGCGGATGCCGGGGGGCGTTACCGCGCTGGGCCGGGCCAGGCCTTCGTCGAAGCGACCGGTGCTCGGCACGATCAGCTGGTCGCCCGAAATCAGCGCCTGGCGGTCTCCGCCGAGGCCGGCCGGAATGCCGCTGAGATCGATCTGCATGGTCTGCCCCTGCCGAATCAGCAGTATGCGGCTCAGATCGGCATCGGGACGAACCCCGCCGGCAGAGCGCAGGGCAGCTGACACGAATCGCTCGGACGGGAAGTCGCCGCTGACCAGCGCGGACCTGAGTGCGCGATCCTCGGCGCGCCTGACATTGATGCTGACCATGCCGGGTGCGAACACCGCGCCACCAACATTGACCTGCACGGTCGACCATTCCTGGACCAGCAGGCTGACGGCGAGCAGGTCACGGCGGAAGTAGCCGGCATGCACCAGCGCGTCAGACACCATCTGGCGAGCGTGCAGCAGGCTGCGGCCGGCTACCTGGATGGGCGGCAGGAAGGGCAGGTTGATGCTGCCGTCCACGTCGACCTCGTAGGTGCCGCTGAACTCTTCGCCATTTTCGACCCGCAGTTGCAGGCGATCACCGGGTGACAGCGCCGGCTTGTTCGAGGGCCAGCCCAGCGATTCCGCCGAGGGGGGCGGCAGCACCATGCCGTTGTCGGATTCGCCCAGGTTGAAGCTGAAGCGGAGCCCGCCGCCCGGGGTGTTGCCCTGGCGCAATGGCACGGCATTGACGGATTCCGCCCGCGCCGGGCGCTCGCGGAAATAGGCTTCGTCCTCGTGATAGAAAACGAGATCATAGGCCGATGGCGAGGGATCATCGTCCTGCACCCAGCGCCCCGGCTCGGGCAGGATCAGTCGCTCGGCCGGAATGTGGCCACAGGCGGCCAGCAGCAAGGAGCAGAGCGCGAGGTGGCGGCCTCTCAATAGTGGGGCCTGGACGGAATCAGAAGGCTGCCGCCGCGGCATCGGCATCCTCGAAGATCTGGAAGACGTGGTGCAGGCGCGTCAGTTCCAGCAGCGAGCGGATCGGTTGTGTGGGATTGAGCAGAACCACGTCTCCTCCCGCCGCCTTGGCCGCATTGAGGGCGGAAATCAGGACGGACAGCCCGCTGGAATCCGCGAAATCGGTGGCTCCCAGATCGAGCACCAGATTCGTCTGCCCCTGGCCGATCAGGTCCTTGAGCGTGTCGCGCACCGTGGGCGCGTCGGCCTTGACCAGGCGCGGCGGCAGCGAAACCAGCGTGGCGCCTCCCAGCGTGCGATGTTCCAAAGTCATGATTGTTGAACTCCCCGTCGTCCTATGTACTGTGCCCTGGCTGCCCCGTGGCAGCCTGATCGGCGCTGATGAACTTGACCATGCGCAGCCGGTTTCCGCTCACCGCCGGCACGTACTCTACGCGATCCATCCAGGACCGCAGGATAAACCAACCGCGACCGTCTTCGACATCGCCCGGGCTCAGGCTGCCTTCAGGCGCGGTCTCGACCTCGGTCGCCTGATCGTGGACCTCGCAGGTCACGGCATCCTCCTGCACCCGGCAAAGCAGCGCGATCGGGCCGGGTGTTTCCTCGCCGTAACCGTGTTCCTCAATGTTGTTCAGCACCTCTGCGAGGCAGACGCTGAACTGGAAGGCCATCTCGGCCACCAGCCCCTGTTCCGCCAGCCAGTCACGCAGGTGGTCGACCGCGTCGGCGATCTCGTTGCTGCGTGACTGCAGCGCCAGTTCCAGGCTCGGCTCGTCGGTTGCCGGGCGGCGGGCCAGCACCAGTATGGACAGATCGTCCTCCAGCTGCTCGCCGCCCTGCCATTC